>JBBRUM010000571.1:0-2293 GCA_038247815.1 Tepidisphaerales bacterium
GCATGGCGGCGGCGGGTCGCCGCAAGGCACCAAGGGTGAAGAAGGAGACGGTTGTGACACGCCTCAGGAGTTATCGGGACATCATTGCATGGCAGCGGGGCAAGCAGTTGGCCAAGCTCGTTTACATCGCAACACGCAGAACGCCGCGGGAGGAAATGTTTGGCCTCACCTCACAGATGCGAAGGGCGTCGGTGTCGATAGCATCGAACATTGCGGAGGGCTACGGGCGTCAGAGCTTGCCGGATTACCTGAAGTATCTCCGGATCGCCCGAGGATCGCTGGCGGAACTGTCGACACAGTACGAGATTGCTTCGGAGTTGGAGTCGTTGCCGGCGGACATTGTGATCACAAAGTTGATGCCGGAAGTGGAGCGCGTGCCTCAGGCCTTGATCCTGAATTTGGAGAGGAAGTTGATTCAGTAGCGGCAGCGCCCTCAGTGCCTTGCGGCGGCCCGCCGCCGCCGTGCCTTGGTGCCTCAGTGCCTTTCCCCCCTTCCTCTCTCGAGCTCCATACCATCCCCCCCGAGGATCCAGCCGTTTATGACATGATTTGTCGGGCGGACACGGTGGGGGTTTTTCAGATCGAGTCGCGGGCGCAGATGTCGATGTTGCCCCGGCTTCGGCCGCGGTGTTTTTATGATTTGGTGATCGAGGTGGCGATCGTTCGGCCGGGGCCGATTCAGGGGAAGATGGTGCACCCGTACCTGCGGCGGCGAAGCGGCGAGGAGGCGGTGACGTATCCGTCGCCGGAGCTCGAAGCCGTCCTCGGCAGGACGCTCGGCGTGCCGCTGTTCCAGGAACAGGCGATGAAGGTGGCGATGGTCGCGGCGGGGTTCTCAGCCGACGAAGCCGACCGGCTGCGACGGTCCATGGCGGCATGGCGATACAATGGGGCCATTGAAAAGTTCCGCCCGCGGATCGTCGAGGGAATGCTCGCCAACGGGTACACGCTGCAGTACGCGGAGCAGACGTTCGAGCAGATCCGGGGGTTCGGCGAGTACGGGTTCCCCGAGTCGCACGCGGCGAGCTTCGCGCTGCTGGTGTACGCGTCGTGCTGGCTGAAAAGGTACCACCCGGCCGCGTTCTGCGCGGCCCTGCTGAACAGCCAGCCGATGGGCTTTTACGCTCCCGCCCAACTCGTGCGCGATGCCCGCGAACACGGCGTGGAGGTCCGCCCGGTCGACGTGAACCGAAGCGAGTGGGAAAGCACGCTGGAAGCGGAGGGTGACAAAGTGACAGAGCGACAAATTGACAAAGTGAAAAACGCAAATGCAGTCGCGGGTGTGGGTGTGTCTTCTCACTCTGTCTCTTTGTCACTTTGTTACTCTGTCACTATTTCCCCTCCCCCCCTTCCCCCCGCCCCCCCCTCCACCTGGGGCCTTCACGGTCCCGCCGTTCGGCTGGGATTCGATCGGGTGCGGGGGATGGGGCGGGAGTTCGGGGAGGCGTTGGTGGCCGAGCGGCGGGCGCGGGGGGCGTTTGTTTCGGTGGAGGAGCTGCACCGGCGGACGAATTTGCCGAGGCATGTGATGGCGATGCTGGCCGAAGCCGACGCGTTCTCGTCGCTGGCGGTGGGTCGGCGGGCGGCGGCGTGGGAGGCGCTGGCCGCCCATCCGCTGACGGCAATGGACCGTGACCGCGCGGTGGGAATGCGCGACGGGGAGGACGGACAGGGCCTGCTGTTCCTGCCGGAAATGCCGCTCGGCCACGAGGTGATGCTGGACTACGCGACCACCGGATTGTCGCTCAAGTCGCACCCGGTGTCGCTGGTGCGCGACGAGCTAGCAGGTGAGGGAGTGCTTGCGGCCCGGGTGGCGGTGGCGCGGCGGAACGGGTCGCGGGTCAAGGTGGCGGGGTTGGTGCTGATCCGCCAGCGGCCGGGAACGGCGTCTGGCTTGGTGTTCATCACGCTCGAAGACGAGACGGGCGTTGTAAACCTGATCGTCAGGCCGCCGATCTGGGAGAAGTACCGCACGGCTGCGCGACACGCAGGGCTGCTCATGGCGCACGGAACGGTCGAGACGCACTCGAACGTGACGCACGTTCTGGTGTCCAAGCTGGAGGACCGCACCAGCCTGCTATCCGGATACCGCCTGACGTCCCGCGACTTCCACTGACGGACGCGGTCAGAATACGACTCGGAACCGTGCGATGAACACGCCGACGGCGCTGTCCTCCGGGACGTTTCCCGGGTCCACGATCAGTTGCCCGCCGACGGAGAACTATGTGAACCGGGTGAGCTGCCAGCGGTGGAAAATTTCAACAATCTTCTCGTCTCGCAGGCCGTCGGTGGA
>JBBRUM010000572.1:0-2291 GCA_038247815.1 Tepidisphaerales bacterium
ACCGAGATCGCGGCGCTGCTGTACGAGCAAGCCGTTGACACCGTCGTAAAAGTCTCCTCAGCCGAGGTCGCCGAAGCAGCCAAACTCCTGGAAAACATTTACCGCGCCGTGAACATCGCACTCGTCAACGAAATGAAGGTCGTGCTCACCGCCATGGGCATCGACATCTGGGAGGTCATCGCAGCCGCCAAGACCAAACCCTTCGGCTTCCAGGCGTTCTACCCCGGCCCGGGCCTGGGCGGCCACTGCATTCCCATCGACCCGTACTACCTCACCTGGAAGGCCCGGGAAGTGGGACAGTCGACCAAGTTCATCGAGCTCGCCGGCGAGATCAACCACGCCATGCCCCAGTACGTCATCAGTCGCCTCACACTCGCACTCAACGACCGCGGAAAGTCCGTCCGCTTCGCCAAGGTGCTGATCATGGGCTTGGCGTACAAGCCGGACGTCGACGACGTCCGCGAGTCCCCCAGCTTCGAACTCATCGAACTGCTTCGCGAACTCGGCGCCGAGGTCGATTACAACGACCCCCACGTTCCGAAAACGCATAAAATGCGCCGCTACGGCGACATGGGCCTCGCCTCCGTCGAGCTCACCCCAGACTCCCTGCGCGGCTATGACTGCGTCCTGGTCGCCACCGACCACAAACTCTACGACTGGCAACTCGTAGCCGACCACGCCCAATTGATCATCGACACCCGCAATGCCCTGAAACACACCACCGGCCGCAGGGATCACATCGTCCACGCGTAGGAAAATACATTGCAACCACAAAGCACACGGAGACAGGCGGAGAAATACAAGACTTTCATTGCTTCGAAAAGTACGTCGCATTCATCTGTGTCCATCCGCGTCCTCTGGGGCTAAAAAGCATTTCTCCGCGATGAATCCCGCTCCTATGCTCTCGCGTGACTTCTGAGGTTCGGAATAATCTCGTGTTTCTCGCTGTGCTGCTGGCCCTGATGGCGCCGGGGGCGGTGATTTTGTTCAACAAGAAATCGATCCCGGGTGAGCGACCGGTGGGGGCGCCGGACCCGGTGCGGAAGACCACCGCCTACATGGACCCTTATCCGCCGGAGTCGGTCCAGCGACTGGCCCCGATGAAGACGCTCGATTGGATCGCCGCGCTCGCCTTGGGCGATGCCCCGTCAACCGCCCCCGTGGCGGTCACGCGACCCGTCGACTCCCCGCCGCCGCCGCCGCTGAGTTCCCCGTACAAGGGCTCGGGCAATGTCGGGGCCAGCGCGACGTTCAAGACGATTCCCCTCGGTGTGGCCGAGGCGCAGGTGGTCTCTGATGGCCGCTGGTTTCAAGTCGTTTCCCGCGGCACGCTGCCCGACGGGCGGCACTGGGTTCGCGTGCTCGTTTGGGACGAAGACGCCGACCCCGCCAAGGTCCGGTTCTCCGCCGCGGTCAACGGCTCCCCCGCCGAGATCACCGCCTCACGCATCATCCCCGTCCCCAAGCCCGTCCGCCACGACCTGCAGGACACCGGCTTCGTCCTCCCCCCCGAACGCATCACGCTCCTCGACATCACCTCCGCCCAAACCCCCACCACGCTCTCCCTCT
Organism: Tepidisphaerales bacterium; assembly: GCA_038247815.1. Lineage (GTDB taxonomy): Bacteria > Planctomycetota > Phycisphaerae > Tepidisphaerales > Tepidisphaeraceae > JBBRUM01. Next base: position 1,570 of record JBBRUM010000572.1, read on the forward strand.
CCCACACCGGCCGCCACCCCAAATCCCAATCCGCCTCCCTCCCCCAATAGATTCAACTCCACTCCTTCATGTTGCTCCGAGTCTCCTTGGCGAACCCGCCTACGCCGAAACCCGCGCCACCGCCCCCGTCCGCATGCTCTCGTGCGCAGCGTCCAGAACCGTCATCAATCGGATCATCTCCCCCTTGGTCACAGCCGGTTTCTCCTCCCCCCGCAGCACCCGTTCCACCTGCTCGTAGAAGCTCCGCCATCGCCCCGGCACCGGCGGCACCATCCGCGTTCCCCCAGCCGTTGTGACCCTCGGCCACTCCGCCGGGGGCACGCTCGCCGAATCGATGTCCCCTTTGATCATCGCCGCCTCCTGCGGGTCCACCCCGAACTTCACGAACGTCCCGCCGGGTCCGTAAGCGAGCATCCTCGGCTTCTCGAACCGCGACATGCTCGTGCAGTCGATCACGCCCGTCTTCCCGCCCGCGAAGGTGACGGTCACCTGGCAGTGACTCGGCGTGTCGGTATCGGGAAAATCAAAGTGCGCCCGGGCGAAAACCGTCTCCACCGGCTCGGGGAACAACGTCAGCATTTGGTCGAGCATGTGGCTACCCAGGTCGTATAGCCGCCCCCCGCCGCTGCTCGCCTTCGCCCGCCAGCTCTTCCACGCCCCGAACCGGTTCCACGCCATCTCGATCCACCGCACATCCCCGAGCGTCCCCTCGGCCAGCACCT
>JBBRUM010000573.1:0-2286 GCA_038247815.1 Tepidisphaerales bacterium
AGCGAGCCCCCCGGCGCCCGTGGCGGCATGCGCGTCGACACCACGCCCTCAAAGACAAACTCGAACTTCCCGAACTCCACCCTCTCCCCGCCCGACAGCAGGCACTCCCGCACCAGGTCCCCATCCACCTTCACTCCCTCCCGACTCGCCAAGTCCCGCACGTACACCACGCCCCCATCCCGCACCAGCACCGCGTGAACCTTGCTCACAGTCGAGCTCCGCAGGTTCAGTCGGCACCTCGGCCCCGACCCCGCCAGCGTCACGGGCCTGTCCAACGGAAGCACCCGCGGGTCCCCGACCGGCGCAAGCACCGGGTGCGGTCCCGGCAACTGCGATCCCGCCGCCTCCCCCACCGAATTCGAAATCCCCGATGGCAACGCCGACATGGAAGCTCCCTTCAAACTCGCCCAGCCGCCACGAGCGCAGTCGCGCCCGCAACCCGCTCGGCTATACCTCCTGTATCGAGTGCGCCGGGTATCCGGTTAACTCCCCCACGTCCGCAAACCGCCGCCCCCCGTTACCGGACGCTCGCCGCGTTTGCCCCGACAGATTTCCTCATCGCAGCCGCCCCGCACAACCCCACACACACCACCACCACCAACCCCACCCCCACCGCCGGACCCGTCCCCGAAAGTATCGCCACCACCCCCGCAGCCGGTCCGAGAATCGTCCCCGCCCCAATCATCGCCTCGTGATACCCACCCTGCTCCGTGCTACCCCCCTCCCCGTCTCCATTGTGCGAGAGCACCATTCCGAAATACAGACTCCCCGAGTAAATCACGCCCATCGCCACCCCCAAAACGAGCTGCGCCCCGATCAACGCCGCCAACTGCGACCCAACAGGGACTGGCAAGAGCCCGCTCCCCGCCGCCACCCCGAACGACAACGCCATCACCACCACCGCCCCCATCAGCACCCCCGGCCGCGTATGCCAAAATCGCGTCCACCCCATCACCCAGAACGTCACCACCCGCGACACCAACCACACACTCACCGCAACGCTCTGCCATGCCCCTGGCATGGCTTGCACCGCCGGCAAGCTCGCAAGAATCGGCGTAAGGGAGAAAATCACCGTATAGCTCGCCGGCAACGCCATCCGCGACAACCGCTTCGCCAGCCCCCGCTTCGCAACCAGCTCAGCCGGCACGTCCAGGTGCGCGTCCGCCCCCCCCGGCTCGTCCCCAGACCACCACACCAGCCCCGCCGACAGCAGGTGCAACACCGTGGAGATGTAAAACACCCCCAGCGGCCACACCGCCATCACCCCCGCCACCCCCGCAATCGCCACCGCCCCCGTCGCCGCCCACACCAAATTGTACCGCCCCACCCGACGACTCACCTCCTCCGCGCTCCCCCCATGACACAGCATCCCCGCCAACGCCGGCCAGTTGGCTGACGACATCAGCGTCCACACCATCAGCATCGCCACCAGCGCCGCCCCCGACTCCGCCACCATCGCCATCCCGAGCGTCATCAACGCCATCATCAGATACAGCGATATCAGCAAAGGCTTGCGACCCCTCCACCCCGACGCCCTCGACGACGCCAACGAACCCACCATGTAAACCACGCCCTGCCCCGCCGCCAGTGTCAGGTTTGCCTGCGTGCCCCACCCCAAGATCTTGGCTGTGACAAACAACAACCCCGTGCTCAGCCAGGTCGCTGCCATCGAGGTCAGCGCCTCGGCCACGTACAACGCCACTTCCCCCGAAGCTCTCTCCCGCGCTCGCGTGCTCATTCGACCGACGCAACCCTTTCCGCCCGCCCAGCCTCCCCCCTATCTTTGCTTCCCATTGAACCCGAGATCATACCCCCCAAACAGGGGCCTGAAGCTGGCACCCTATTTGCACCTATCCGTCGCCTTCTGTTAGTCAAACTACAAGCTCGAAATTCTTATTTCACAAGGCTTTACGAATCTAACTCCGCAGCACTCCGTATTCGATCACCAGTGTGTAGAAAGTATTAACGTCGGACCGATACACCCCTAAGTCCGTGAACGTCCGCTCGTCAGTCCTGTTGTTACCCCACGGGCATCTCCTCAGGAGGGAGATCATGAACATTCAACCCCCGTTCCCGTATCTATACGCGCCCTGTCAACCGCCGCCGCCCGCAGCAAGCTGGCTTCGCGGCCGAAGTAAGACCATCGCCTCACGCATCGCCTCACGCATACCGCCGAGCGACGCCCAATCCGCCCCCACGGCCCAATCCTCCCCCACGGCCCAATCCTCCCCCACGGCCCACTCGGCCCCAGCGGCCGCCGACCTACCCCCCGGTCAGGACGCCGCC
>JBBRUM010000574.1:0-2281 GCA_038247815.1 Tepidisphaerales bacterium
ATTACTTCACCGCAGCCGGGGCCTTGGTCATGTTGCCTTTGTCAGCGGCTTGGGCGTTGGCGCGGGATTCGGCGGCGGTGTCCTGCATTTGCCGGACGGTTTTGGTTTCCAGCCGTGCGGCGCCGCGGGTGTTTCGGAGTTTTACGCGAGTTCGGTCGCGCTCGGCGGCGGCGAGGCGTTCGCGTGCGGCGGGGATGGCGGCGGAATACTGCGGCAGCCACTTGGCTTGGGCGACGAGCATTTCGTCGGTCATCTGCCAGATTTCCTCGGGGTCGCAGACGGCGGCGACGAGGGGGTCGTGGAGCATGGCTTGCTTGAGCAGTTCGACGTTCCCCGTGATCGCCGCCTGCGTCGCCATCTTCTGCACCCACACGCTGGCCGAGCAGGTCGCGGCGCAGGCCATCGGGAGGTCGCCGACGTGGGTCATGTTCATGCCCGTCGCGTCGACATACCCCGGGATCTCGATGCAGCAGCCGTCGGGCAGGTTGGGGATGTGCCCGCGGTTGATGACGTTGAAGTGCCCGCGATACACCCTGCCGGTTTCGAGGGACTCGATGATCCAGCTTCCGTGTTCCTCGCTGCGGTTCTTCGGCCCGATGGTTGGGGGCTCTTGCTTCAGCCAGTTGGGGTAGTCCGTTTCGAACCAGTTTCGCCCCTCCGTGCAAACGCGAAGGTACCCGCCGGTTTCGCCGTTGATCCAGCTGGAGAGGTCGATCCACTTGTTGATCTCATCCGTGCGTTTGCGGTACCACGGGAGGTACTCGCTGAGGTGGCCGTTGCTTTCTGTGCTGTAATGGCCGAAGCGTTTGAGCACGTCGAGGCGGACCTTCTCCGACCGGGCAAAACCCGGAACCTTCGGCATCCACTCGCGGATGACCGGCAGCATGTCCTCGCCCTGATAGGTCGCCTTGACCAGCCACGTTTGGTGGTTGATCCCCGAGAAGACGACGTCGAGCTCGCGGCGGTGCATTCCGAGGGAAATGCCGAGTTCCTTCGTGGCCCAATGTTGCTTGCACTCGCCGCCCTGGCTGGCGTAGTTTTTGGGGAGGCGACCGGTGCTCTTGAGGTAGGTTTCGACGGCGTGGGTCACCTGCCAGTGTGCACCCTGAACGCCGTGGCAAAGCCCGACGGTGGGTACCCCGCCGCCGCCGAGGTGGACCGGGAGATTGCAGGCGATGGTGTTCATGGCCATCGGGTTGGCGTAGTTGAGGAAGAGGGCGCCGGGCTTGGCGAGCTCGCGGATGTCTTTGCAGAATCCGAGGAGGGCGTGGATGGTGCGCTGGGCGTACATGATTCCGCCGGCGCAAATGGTGTCTCCGACGCACTGGTCGACGCCGTACTTAAGGGGGATGTCGACGTCGGTGGCGAAGGCTTCCAAGCCGCCCTCGCGGATGGTGCAGATGATGTAATCTGCGCCGGCGATGGCGGCGCGGCGGTCGGTGGTGGCTTCGACGCGGGCGGGGAGCTTATTAAACTCGATGTCGCGGCGACAGAGGGCCGTGACCATATCGAGGTTCTGCTGGGATAGATCGGTGAGGGCGAAGACGGTGTCCTGCAGTTCGGGGACTCCTAGGACGTCTTGTATGAGTCTTCGTGTGAAACCGATGGAACCGGCACCGATCATCGCGATCCGCAGTGGCATGGACATAACTCCTCATTGGGTGTGAATGTGCAATACATTCTTCCACCGTCTTTGCGCCCGACAATTGTTTCCGCCTGGGATTAGTGGTCTATTTGTGAGTGCCATGGCGACCACCCCGTCGGAGAACCAGAGCATGTCGTCCGAGCAGGCGATCCCGGAGGAATATCGGTCGTACTCAACGCCGTCGGGCGTGGCGGGGTTGCCGGGGGATTATCAGCCGCTGGCGGACCGACTCCTTTCCTGCCTGACGCCGCGGACGCCGGAGCTGCAGGCGGCGGCTGCGGCGGTCGGGCTGTACGCGGGACTGGAGACGCGGACCGACCCGGCGACGTACCGGTGGGAGGGGCTGAAGAGGTCGGGATCCAAGCGGCTGCCGTCGGTGCTGTTTCAGTACACCCTTTCCGGGCGGGGGGCGTACAAGGACGCGTCGGGGGTGCACCCGTTGCCGCCGGGGCGGGCGTTTTTGGCCGTCATTCCGTCGGCGCACGTGTACTACCTGCCGGCGGGCGAGTCGTGGACGTTTTGGTGGGTGATTGTGCACCACCCGTACGCGGTGCAGCGGCTGGCGGCAGCGGTGGGCGGGGTGGGGAGGTTGCTATCCGCGTCGGCGGGGTCGCCGGTGGCGCTGGCGGCAGCCGA
>JBBRUM010000575.1:0-2277 GCA_038247815.1 Tepidisphaerales bacterium
GGTCCAACGCGGAGATCTTGAAAGTCGGCAAGCGGCGGACCGTCGAGATTGCGGAACAGGGCGAGATGGCGTGGGGGTTGTCCGAAGGATTGGCGAAAGTTTGCCGAACGAGTCGATCGGGGCGGCGTGTCGTCGATACATTGCTTCGGGCCGGAGACATGTTCGGGGGGATGGAAATCTCCGGGCCAAAAAGGCAGTGCTCCATCGAAACGATCACCGATTGCCTACTCGTGCGGGTCAAGTCCACCGACCTGCGGCGATACCTGTCGAGCAAGCCGGAGTTACTCATGACCTGTGTTCAACTCCTGGAAGACCGGGAAAGGCGACTGAGTCGGCGGGTGGAGAGTCTGGTGTTCAAGGACGTCGGCGCGAGAGTTATCGAAACCTTGATGCAGTTGACGGTCGATATTCCTGAAAAGTGTCCGTACGACGGTGGCGGGGGGGCGAAAGGGATGGCGGTGGATTGCCGGGTGACCCAGTCGGACCTTGCCGAGCTGGTCGGTGCGTCGCGGCAGGCGGTCAATCGTGTGCTCCGTGGGCTGGAATCGACCGGGGTGTTGCACAGACACGGGCGGGTTTTGTGTGTTCCGGACGTGCGGCGGTTGGGTACGATCGGGATGGAACTGTGACACGGGATTGACGCGACGCGCGGGTTGTCCGTTGGGCGACATTGTGACGCCGCTCCCGGTTGTAACCTTGAGTTGGTATGAAGAACAACAGTGGTTCGACTGCGGGTGAGGGTGCCTCGGCTGAGGCCGGGGTGCGGGGCGCTGCGCGTGGTCCGGTTTCCGCGACCGGGTCGGGTGTGGCGAGTGTGATGGTTGTGATCCCCGCGTGGAACGAGGAGGGGTCGATTGGGCGGGTGATCGACGCGCTTCCGAAGGGGTGGGTGCGGGAAGTCGTGGTGGCGGACAACAACTCGACTGACTTCACGGCGACGGTGGCGCGGAAGTTCGGTGCGACGGTGGTTGCGGCGCCGAGGCAGGGGTATGGAAGCGCGTGTTTGGCGGGGTTGGCGTACGTGGCGGCGCTTCCGGCTGAGCGTCAGCCGGCGGTGATCTGTTTCATTGACGCGGACTTTTCCGACCACCCCGAGCAACTTCCCGAACTGGTCGGACCGATTCTCGATGGCCAGGCCGACTTTGTGATCGGTTCGCGAATGCTCAAAACGCAGCCGCGCGGGGCGCTGCTGCCGCAGGCGATTTTCGGGAACAAGCTTGCGTGTTTCCTCATGCGTGTGATGTTCGGCGTGAAGTACAGCGACCTCGGACCGTTCCGGGCGATTTCTTGGGAAAAGTTGAAAGCACTGGAAATGGTGGACACCAACTTCGGCTGGACGGTGGAGATGCAGATCAAAGCCGCCCGCCGCGGGCTGCGGATTCGGGAGGTCGCCGTGGACTACCGTCCCCGGATCGGGATGAGCAAGATCACCGGCACGCTCAGCGGAACTTTCCGCGCGGGATACAAGATCCTCCTGACCATTGGCCGGTACGGTGTTCGGCGGCGTTAGCGGTGCATCATGGCGTGCGGATTGTGACGGGTGGCGGTTAGGGTGTCTCCGGGGAATCTCAGGGAGGTTGGAGTGACGGTTCTCAACAGTGCGCCGGGTAGGGCGGGGCCGAGCTTCTGGTCGAAGCTGACGCAACCCGTGCGCGCCTACACCGAGTGGTTGCACACGTGCTGGCCGGCGGGAACGCCGGAGAAGTTGCCCGTGGTCAACGAAGACGGCAGCACGGCCGTGCCGGGGTTGTACGTCGTGGGTGACCTGACCGGGATCCCGCTGCTGAAGTTCTCGGCTGACACGGGCGCCAAAGCCATCCAGACCATCGTCGCCGACCCCACGTTTAAGCGCGGCGGCACTCCGGGCGGATACGACGTGGTGATCATCGGGGCGGGCGTTTCGGGCATGGCCGCTGCGTTGGAAGCCAAGAAGGCCGGGCTGAAGTTTCTCATCGTGGAAGCCACCGAGAAGTTTTCGACGATCGTCAACTTCCCCAAGGGGAAGCACATCTTCACCTACCCCACCGACATGGTCCCCGCCGGCGACCTGCAGTTCCACGCCGACACGAAAGAGGGTCTCGTCGAGGAGATCACCGCCCAGACGATCGGCGTCGAAGTCCGAAAGGAGCGCGTGGACCGCGTCGCCCGCGAGGGCGGGATGCTCAAGGTGTACCTCAATGCCCAAAAGGGCATGCCCATGGAAACCCTCCCCGCCCAGCGGGTGATCGTGGCCATCGGGCGCAGCGGCAACTTCCGCAAGCTCGGGGCCAAGGGCGA
>JBBRUM010000576.1:0-2275 GCA_038247815.1 Tepidisphaerales bacterium
CATGCTCCCCGTCGCCCTCGCAATCCCCCTCTACCTCGCCCTCGCCACCACCCCCCGCCACGCCCTCACCTTCCTCGGCGTTTTCCTCGCCACCGCAACCGCCCTCCTCGCCGCCTGCCTCCTCGCCTTCTCGCCCTCGGGCATGCTCAACAACATTCTCGTCGTCCCCGCGTCCCACCCCTGGCGCGACGACCACCCACACCCGCTCCTCTACGCCTCCCAGCAGTACCTTCTCGAAGTCGGACTCTTCCCTCTCTTCGCCGCAGCCATTGTCGGGATTGATTGGCGTAATCTCGGCCCACTCCCTCGCCTCCGGCGCCTCGCCGCCAGCCCCGCCTTCCTTCTGTTCTTCGTCGGCATCGCGCTCTTACCCGGCTCGATCGCAGCATTCGCCAAAGCCGGCGGCTTTGTCAACAACTTCGCAACCTCCGCCTACTTCTTCCTCGCCGTGTTCAGTCTGTGGCCCTTAAGCATCGGCGACGTCCCTAACCGTCTGTCCCGCCTCCTCTATGCTCTGCTCCTGATCGTAATCTGCATCCGTCCCGTCAACCGCCTCGTCGAAATCAGCAACATCCCGCCCCGCCCCAACATCCACGACGCAGCCTACACCGCCCTCCTCGACAACCCCGACCGCATCTACTTCCCCTGGCTCCCCCTCTCCCACTACCTCGCCAACCGAACCCTCACGCACCAATCCTTCGGCATTAAAGACCGCGAAAACGCCCGGCAGGAAGTGTCTGACGGCTGGCTACGCCAGTACATCCCTCCCCACACCGAGGTCATCGCCTTTGACACGCCCCCAAGCCCCGCGCAAGACCGCGCCTTTTCCCGCCTCGCCCCCGAGTTCCCCCTCCCCGTCACCATCCCTTCCCTCCCCGGCTGGCCCTCTTTCGCCAAGCTGCCCCCCACGCCTCCCCCAACACCCCTCCCCCCATGAGTCTCGCCCTCATTCCTCATGCTCGCGCTCCAGCAACGCCACACTCTTCCTCCCCTGGCTCTGCCTCTCCCACTTTTACGCCGACCACACCTTCACTCACCAATCCTGGAGCGTTTACGACCGCCAAACCTCCAGCGAACCCGTCTCGGACGCATGGCTAACCGAGTTCATCCCCCAAACCACCCAAGCCATCTACTTCTTCCGCCCCCCAAACGCCAACGCCGCCCTCTACCTCCGCCAATACCCCCGCAGAATCCCCGCCCGCACCCTCCCCGGCTGGTAAGTCTTCACCGGGCTTGAACCCTACACGCCCCTCCCGTGCCTCCCGCCCCGCCTCCTGCTACAACACCCCCATGCCCACCTCCCGAGACCCCTCCCTCCAGCTCCTCGCCGACCTCTGCTCACTCCCGACCGCGCCATTCGTCGAGCATGCCGTCGTCGCCTTCGTGACGGCGCTCGCGAAGAAACACCACCTCCGCCTCGCCTCCGACCCAGCCGGCAACCTGCTCCTCTCCCTCGGCCCGCCACCCCGCAAAGGCCAGCAACGCCTCGTCTTCGCCGCTCACATGGACCACCCCGCCTTCGTCTCCTCACACCAAGACGGCCAAACCCTCCACGCACACTTCCGCGGCGGCGTACTCCCCAACTACCTCTTCACCGCGCCCGTCCTCTTCCACACCCCCTCCGGCCCCGTGCGCGCCAAAGTCGTCTCCACAGCCGGCGACCCACACCCCACCTCCGCCATCCTCCACACCACCCGCCCCGTCCCCCCCAACACCCCCGGCTTGTTCGACCTCACACCCGCGAAGTTCACCAAAACTCAGTTCCTCTCCCGCGTCTGCGACGACCTCGCCGGCGCAGCCGCCGCCCTCTCCGCACTCATCCAACTCAAAACCGCCAAACCCAAAATCCCGGTCGCCGTGCTCCTCACCCGGGCTGAGGAAGTCGGCTTCATCGGCGCCCTCGCAGCCGTTCACGCCCCACCCAAATCCGCCCTCCTCCGCAAAACCGACGACCTCCTCCTCGCCATCGAATGCTCAGCCGAGCAACCCCACGCCCCCCAACACGCCGGCGTCATCCTCCGCGTCGGCGACCGCACCTCCATCTTTAACTCCTCCCTCACCGCCTTCCTCCACGACACCGCCCAAACCCTCCAAAAATCCAGCCCCACCTTCAAGTTCCAACGCGCCCTCATGCCCGGCGGAACCTGCGAATCCACCGTCTACGACGCCTTCGGCTATCACGCAGCCGCCGTCTGCCTCCCCCTCGGCAACTACCACAACATGCACCGCCCCACCCAAACCCTCGCCCCCGAAACCATCTCCCTCTCCGACTACC
>JBBRUM010000577.1:0-2268 GCA_038247815.1 Tepidisphaerales bacterium
ACCGCGACCAGGAATTCTTCCAGCTACGCATTTACTCGATCCATCTGGCCAAGTACGTTCTTCTTGGATGATCCAGAATCTTCTTCAACGTTGTCCAGTGAAGCTCGTAAATCCGACAGGCCTCACGCTTGCTAATCTCCCGCGTCAAAACGCGACGACGAATCTCGGACCACAGTTCCATGTCGACAAACACCTCGGGCCTCCAGGGTCGCAAGAACTGGCTCCGCCCATCATTGCCGAACACCCCGAGGCCCCGTTGCGCGCTGCACTCTTAATCGGGTGCAATCTCTCTACTGCGCCTGACTCCCGGTTTTTCTCGCCCAAACCGACGAACTCGGTCCGCGACTCGCGTTGCGATTGAAAAGTGCGGTGTTCCCGCGCACCGTTTTGTGTACCACCACATCACGCGCGAAGGAACGCCACGTGACCTACTCTACGCACTGCCTCCTGGCCTTGGCTACCCTGATCCCCGCTCGACCGAAGGCGTCGCCCTCCGAACTCGACGATGTCGTGGACCCCGCCGTGCAACGGGTGCGCGAACTCGTGAGGTCCTTCCAGTCCCATCCGATCACTCCGGCGGCCACCGCGGTGTTCGAACAGCAATTCCAGGAGATCCTGCGGGAGATGGGCCGTGTCGTCACGCAGTGGACCTACAACCACGTCGAACCGGCCGCGGTCGATGGACTGTCCAAACACGTCGTGTTCCAGAACGAGTTGTACACCCGGCTCAACCGCAAGACTCCGCAAAATGTCTGGACACTCTTTGGACAACTCCGGCTCGACCGCGTGGGCTACCGGGTGTCGGCGAAGAACGGCCTGCCGTCGATCTTTCCCGCCGCGATGGCTCTGGGTCTGGTCCAGGGGGCCAGTCCCGCCCTTGCGGAGCGGGTGGGACGTCTGGTCGGAGCCGCCGGGATGACCCAGCAACGCGTGCTCGACCAACTCCACCGCGACCACGGCGTGGGCTGGGGGGTCAAGAAATTGCGGGCGGTGAGTGCGGCGTTGGCCGCGGAAGTGACGGTCCACCGGCACGAAGTCCAAGTCCAGAAAGTACTGGAATGGCTGAGTCAAGCGGAGTCCCGTCGGGGCCGGCACAAGCCGGTGTTGGCCGTGGGCCGCGACGGCGTGACGTTGGGCTTGCGGTATAACGGTGGCTGCCTGTTCGAGGTCGCCAGCACCGCCACGGTGAGCGTCCTGGACCGCCGGGGGAAGCGTCTGGGAACGGTGTACCTGGCGTCCACGCCCGAGTCGGGCCAGCCGACGCTGAGCGCGGCCTTGACGAAACTCCTGGCGGACGTGCTCCAGCGTTGGGACAAGGCGTTGCCGCGATTGGCTTACATCACCGACTCGGGGGACAACGAGGTCGCGTACTACAAGACGACGCTGGCGACGATGACTCACCCGCGGACCGGCGAAGCGTTGAAGTGGATTCGGGTGGTGGATTTTTACCATGCCAGCCAGCGGGTTTGGACAATGGCCGAGGCGCTGTTTGGCAAGGGCCGCCTCGCGACGAGTTGGGCGCGGAAGATGTTGAAGTGGTTGAAGAAACCGGGGGGCGTCAACCGGGTCCTGCATTCGGCCGCCGCGTTCCGCCATCGGACGACGCTGGGAAAAACGGCGCGGGCGGAGTTTGCCAAGGCGTATCGCTATCTCCGAAATCGGATGCGGTGGATGCGTTATGCCGAGTATCGACGGGTCGGAGTCCCGCTCGGAAGCGGCGTGACGGAGGCGGCGTGCAAAACGGTGTACACGCAGCGACTGAAGCTGAGCGGCATGCGCTGGAAAAAGGCCGGCGCTCAGACGGTTTTGGACCTCCGAGTCCTCCAATTGAGTGGCGTGTGGGCTGCGGCCTATCAACGGGTTCTCGAAAATCGAGAGCAACCTCAAGTGTGGGGTCCGGGAGGTTCCGGTGAAACTGAGCCCGCACTCGCCGCATAATCAGCGCAAGAGAGAGACGGCACCCCCTTCGAACACTTGCGAGGCCACCGGGGGCGAAATGAGGAATCGTCGCACTTCGCTTGATTGTCCACTGAACCCGGCCCGTACTCAAGACCCCTGCGAATAACTCTCACGAAACCCCAATACTCCATCCACTGCTTGCATCCCGCCCTCCATCCCCCGATAATCTCACCACTCAATCCTGCCAGGAGCCGTTCCCATGCGTCGTTTGTTGTTTGCTGTCCTCGGGCTGATCGTTGCGTCGTCCGCGATGGCGGCAGAGCCGGTCATTACCTGGAAGAAAACCGTCCTCGATACGAAGCTGCGGGC
>JBBRUM010000578.1:0-2258 GCA_038247815.1 Tepidisphaerales bacterium
GGCCACGACTTCTCGGCCACGACGCCGCGGCAGGTTGCCCGAGTCGCCGAGAAGCTCAACAATCGGCCCAGGAAGTGCCTCGCCTACCGAACCCCAGCCGAGGTCCTCGGCCCGCTGTTGCAACTCAAGTCTTAATTCACCATACGTTAACGCTCTGTCGACATATATGTACTCAGGGGAAGTGTAATGTGGAGATAACCGAGAACCGGTTTCTCTGTTATCTCCGTTGGCCAATGGGAAAGCATTTTTTCGAGGTCCAAATTGAACGAGATCTGAGTAAGATCAACATAGACCTTTCGTGGAATAAAGAGTTGACTAAACTTTTGGTAGGGGATTATTGTCCTACGAGTCTAGGAGACGTTGAGGCTGATCGGCGAATCTCCAAGCTCATTATCGATCTGGAAAGCTCTCAGGCTTGGTTACAGAAGAGAGAACCTAGGAAGGGGGACACCGCTCGCTTAGTGGAAGTTCAAACAGGGGCGGAAACGGGGACGCAGTTACTTCGTCCCTCCCAGAAAGTTACTGCCCCCATGTGCTGTTAGAAGCACACCCGTCTACCACACCGCACATAACTCCACCCCCCATTCTCCTCCTCCTCCCAACCATTCCCCCCCCACGCACGCGCCTCCGTGCCCTCCGCGCCTCCAGCCGGTACCCCGGCGAGTGGTGAATTCCCCCCCTCAGTCTCGCCGCGCGCTCTTTGTCTTAAGGACTTAAGGCGGACATTCTACTTTGTCGCGTCTGGCCTCGTCCTAGGCATCGGGTGCTACGCGATCAAAGGCTGTCGGCGGTGGAAAAGTACAATCTCACTCTTTCCGCCCCCGCGGTAGCCGAACAAAAAACGTCGTCCCCTTCTCCTCCATCGAATCCACCTCAATCGTCCCCCCATGCGCATTTAATATCTGACGCACAATGTACAACCCCAGTCCCACGCTCCCCGCCACACGCCGTGTCGCCCCATCCGCCGAAACACCCCGCACCATCGGATCAAAAATCTTCCGCCGCATCTCCACCGGAATCATCTCCCCTTCATTCCACACACTCAGCGCCACCACCCCACCGTCCGAAACCACCCACAATTTTATCAAGCCCTCAGCCAACCCATGCTGAATCGCATTCCCCAACAAGTTTGAAACCACCTGTCGTAGCCGCCCCCCGTCCCAATCCCCTACCACATCCTCCCCTATCCGAAGTTCCATCCTCCGCCCCGGATGGGCCACCCGACACCCTTCCATCACCTCCCGGCAAACGCTCCCCAAATCCACCAACCCCCGCTTCAATGGCATCTCGCTACCCAATCCCTCGGATGCAAAGTCGATCAAGTCCCCAATCAATCGATTCGCCGCGACTGCGTTCTCCTCAATCATCGACAGTGCGTCATTACGTCCTTCGTCATCCCGCGGTTTGCGAAGCGCAAGTTGCGCCGCCATCCGAATACACGCCAGCGGGTTCCGCAGGTCATGACTGAGGATCGCAAGGAACATTTGTCGCGAATGGTCTATGCTCTTCGTATAACTCGCCACCGCCGAAAACAGAGACTGATCCATCGACTCGTTAAACCTGATGATCTCCTGAAGATGCCCAATCTCCAGCTCACGCAAACTCTTCTGCCACAGCCTCAGTACGCTCGCCCGCAGCGCCCGATACTCCGAAACCACCTCCTCAAGGCAAAACCCCGACCCGAACCGCTCCACCCCATGCGCCTCCGATGCCCTGTCCAACCCATTGCTCGCCTCACCCTCTAGCCCACCCTCGCCTCTGGATTTTTCATCCTGCTGCACATTGCTCTGCGGCGATCGCATGTCCCGAACCGTCGCCTGAAGTATCAGCTCCGCGTGGTCACGCAACGCAAGCGTTCCCATGTTTGCCCCAGCCTCCAAGCCCGCCGCGAACCGTACCCACTCCTGAAGAATGGTCTTCATATTCGCAACAATAAAATCAGCCAAACCCACAGCACTCCTCCATTCCGGATGATCCAAACCCGACCCGATATTAGCCCAAACCAACTCCAGAAGAGGACGTGAGACGGAAAGACGGGGACGCAGGTACCTCTTGCTTCCCAAGACGTAACTGCTCCCCCGGTCCTGTTCTGGGCAAATCAGCCCAACCAAGCACACAAAATCATACCCCCCATTCTCCTCCTCTCCCCACCCACCCCTTCCCCCACACCCACTCGCCTCCGTGCCCTCCGCCCCGCCAGCCGGTACCCCGACGCGTGGTGAATCCCCCCAACTCCCACCCAACTCCCCCGCCCGAAC
>JBBRUM010000579.1:0-2257 GCA_038247815.1 Tepidisphaerales bacterium
GAGATCGTCCGCCAAATCACCGCGATCGGGACCATTCCGCCCGAAGCCATCCCCGAGACGGTGCTCAAACGCCTGGACGCGATTCGACCCGGCGAGGTCGAGGATGACACGCTGATCGTTGCGTTCCGGTTCGCGTAGAAGGCGTGCGGCAGGAGCGACAAGATGCCACAGCAGTCTAGAAGCGAAACGATTGCATTTTGTGCTGTCTGGTCCTGAGGTTTGGTGGTCGTTCACTCGAGCCGTTTATGAAGGTCGCCGTGGATATCGAGAAGGACGTGATCGGATCGGCTGAGGCGTGAAGGTGACAGGAGCCTCGGGTGGTGGAGGTGGCGTTGGAAAAGTTCAGTGCGGGCCGGAGGGAGGAGTTGCAACTGCACTGAGTGGTTCCCGGGGGAATCTTGCAAATGCAAGCTGTCGGGTGGGCCGCCGATTGAGTTTCACGTTCCGTTGTACGACCGGCTGGCGCCGGTGTATGCGACGCGGGCGGCCAGTCAGGAGACGCTCAGGGTGGCGCTGGACGCGCGGCGGAAGCACCGGGAGCAGATGGCCGGCCACGAAGTACGAATGGCGGAGGTGAAACTTGACCTTGAGCTGCGCGAGCTTCGTCGCAGGTGAAGCGGGGTAGTGGCGATTGGCCTGGGGGGATCAGGCGAAGAACCCCTCTGTGGTGTGGCCGGGGCGGAGTCGCGAGCGGGAAAGATCCGGGGCGGGGGTGGTGGACTGGCCATGGGGGCGCGGGGTCCACCAGGGGTGGGCAATGCCGGAGCGAATGAGCTCGACGCACTGTTCCGGCGAGTCGGCGAGGCGCAGAATGTCGAGGTCGCCGGCCGAGATGTAAACGCCCTCCATCTCGCGTTTCATCCAGTCGAGTAGACCGGTCCAGAACTTGGAATTGTAGAGCACGACGGGAACGGGGTTGATTTTCAGCGTTTGCACGAGCGTCATCAGTTCGCAAAGTTCGTCCATGGTTCCGAACCCGCCGGGGAAGACGACAAATGCGTTGGCGTACTTCACGAGCATGACCTTCCGCGCGTAGAAGTATCGGAAATCGACGGAGATGGTCTGGTAGGGGTTGGGATCTTGTTCCTGCGGGAGGACGATGTTCAACCCAACGGACACTCCGCCGGCGGCGTGGGCGCCGCGGTTGCCGGCTTCCATGATGCCCGGTCCGCCGCCGGTGATGACGGCGTACTCGTCGGCTACGAGAAGCTCGGCGACCCGCTCCGCATCACGGTACATCGGGTCGGTCATGGGCGTTCGGGCCGAGCCGAAGATCGTGACGCCGCGCGTGATCGAGGACATCACCTCGAAGCCCTCGACGAACTCGGCCATGATCCTGAAGATCCGCCATGAGTCGCGGCCGTCGGAGTTGAATCCGCTGGCGATGTTTGACGGCGTTGTGGACATTGGGCGTGTTTCCTTTTCACTGAGGTCGAGTGAGGTTAGTCGGCGGAGGGGGCGGGGTTCCACGCGCAGTCGGGGGGTTTTGAAAGCCGCGGGAGAAAGCAATGAACAGCCTTGGAAGCGGTCGGATCGTTCCCCCCGGGGACGACTCCGAAAGCAGCGGATCCGCCCGTCGAAGCCGCTTCACAAGGTCGGCGTGCCTTGCGGCCTCAGTATGTCAATCGCAGCTGGCATCGGCAAGTTCGTACGGGGTGGGGGACACGCCGACTCAGAAGGGCCTGCATTCGACCACGACGCGAGGATCGACAGCACCAACAGTCCCGCACACATGCCCCAATGTCCAGCTAGCAGTTCACGCATTAACCTCGTCGCCATCGCCCCCGCCCAAGCCAAGCAACTCCCGCAGACTCGCGTCGATCTTCGACATGATCGGGTCGATCCCGCCGCGTAGCTCACGTTCGGTGGGGACGTCGATGGCGTCGCCGACGGTGATCTCGGCTTGGACGGGGCCGCGGAGGCGGACCTTGCCGGTGAGGTCTTCCTCCAAGCGAGCAGCGCGTCGCGAGTCACCCTCCAATTAAGCCGAGTTTCGATCTCATCCAGCACCGCCGCCGCGGCCGTCCGGACGTCGAACTTGTATTGGTATTCAATCGCCACCGGGTGCACCACCACGCGCCCAGCCGGAGTCGCTTTGGCGCGGCGCCTGACCGCCTGCCGACGATCAGAGCCGTTCCCTCGAGCATCGGGGCGATGTCGTCGTCGGTGCGCGAGATGTGCCCCTCGGGAAAGATCACCAGTGGCCGCCGGGCGGCTTGGAGAATCTCGATCGACGTCGTCACCGCCTGCTTGTCCA
>JBBRUM010000580.1:0-2251 GCA_038247815.1 Tepidisphaerales bacterium
GGGGAGGTTGGGCGCCCAGTTGACGGTGAGGGCGAGTGCGCCCCGGCCGGCGCCCCACGGCTGGCCGGACCAGACGCCGCCGTTGAGCCAGTGCATCAGGGAGACGAGGGCGGAGGTGAAAGCGGCGAGGGAGGCGAGGGTTCCGATTGCGCCGCAGAGTGTGGTGCCCATGCGTCGTCCGGCTGCCACGAGGAGAAGGAACGCCCCGAGCGGGAACAGCATCGCGGCGAGTAGAAGGGAAAGCGGCAGGGGCATGATTTAGGGTGTGGCGTCGGTCCAAAGCGGGGAGATGAGGGTTTCGACTTTTGCGGCGCAGATGAAGTCGTTCTCGGAGAGGCCTTTGACGTCGTGGGTGGAGAAGCGGACGCGGACGCGGTTGTAGGAGACTTCGAGCTCGGGGTGGTGGTCCTCGCGGTGGGCGACGAAGGCGAGGGCGTTGACGAAGGCGATGGTGTCGTGGTAGTTGGCGAAGGAGTAGGTTTTGTGGATTTCGTCGCCGGTGCGTTGCCAGCCGGCGATGAGTGGGAGCAGGAGGTCGGCTGCGGCGTGGGTGAGGGGGGCGTCGCCGGCACGGACTGGCTGGGAGCGGCGTTTGAGGAGGTCGATGAGTGTGGCGGTTTTCACGGGGGCTCCTGGGTGGGGGTCTTCGAGGGTATGGTAAGGGGTTATGGGCAAGAGAGAAGGCGGCGGGGGTATGCAAATGGGACTGGGGGGTGGCGTGGAGGTGGCGCTGGTGTGTCCGCAGATTGCACCGAACACGGGGAACGTGGGGCGACTGTGTGTGGCGACGGGAACGCGGCTGCATTTGGTACGGCCGATGGGGTTTGTGTTGTCGGACAGGCAGTTGCGGCGGAGTGCGATGGATTACTGGCCGAGGCTGCAATTGACGATGCACGACGATTTGGCGTCGTTTTTGGGCGCGATGTCGGGGAGGCGCATGTGGATGACCGACTCGGGCGGGGGCACGGGGCTGTGGGAGGCGCGGTTTGAGACGGGGGATGTGCTGGTGTTCGGGTCGGAGACGAGGGGGTTGCCGGAGGGGTTGTGGGCGGGGGAGCGGGGGTTGCGGGTTCCGCAGGTGGAGGGGGAGAGGTGTTTGAATTTATCGTCGGCTGTGGCGGTGGTTGTGTATGAGGCGATGAGGCAGTTGGAGGCGGGTGGATGAGGTGGGGGGGTTGACGGGGGGGTGGGGTTGGAGACACTCCGGGGCGTACGATGCAAGACGTGGCAAAAAACGCGAACGAGGGTCGGTCGGGTGCGGGTAAGCCGGTGATGGGCGTTTTCTTTGATAGAGACAACACACTAATCGTCGCCGACGGCTACGTGGGAGACCCGGAGAAGGTCGCGCTCATGCCGGGGGCGGCGAGCGCGGTGGCCCGGGCGCGGCGGATGGGGCTGGCGGTGGTGGTGGTGTCGAACCAGTCGGGGGTGGGGCGTGGGCTGTTCACTGAGGACGCGGTGCACGCGGTGAACCGGAGGATGGACGAGCTGCTGGCTGGGGAAGACGCGGACGCGCTGATCGACGTGCACTATTTTTGCCCGTACCACCCGGCCGCGAAGTTGCCGGAGTATCGGATGGACTCGGAGCTGAGGAAGCCCAAACCGGGGATGATTCTCGAGGGGATGCGGGACCTGGAACTTCGCGGCGGTTATTGCATCGGCGACGCGCCGAGGGACGTCGCGGCTGGGCACGCCGCCGGACTGACGACGATATTGTTTTCGCCCCCCGACGTGCCGGCCAGCCCGGCTGCGGAGCAGGCGCTGGACGTTCGACCGGATTACCAAACCACAAGCCTAAAAGACGCCATGGACATTATCGAGCGACTGACCTCACCCCGACCGGAACCGCGCACGCCCACGACGCCGCCCGCCACGCCCGCGCCGGGCGCGACGCCCGCGCCCGGCGTGGACCTCGCGAAGGTCGAACGGCAGTTGGAACAGATCCTGGTGGAGCTGAAGCGGCAGCATGTCGATGTGAGCGATTTTTCAGTGTCGCGCCTGATGGCCGGGATCCTGCAGGTGGTGGCGTTGGCGGTGTTGCTGATGACGTACTTGGGGATGGGCGGGGTGAACCCGCTGCTAATGCTGGTGTTCGCGGTGTTCCTGCAGGCGATGGTGTCGTCACTGCTGCTGATGGGGAGAAGCCGGTAACGGCGGGGAAGGGAAAAGGGGACGAATTTTTGCGTCGGGCGGCAGGAGTTTTGTTGTGACGCCGAGCGGCAACGGCGGATTTGGATTTGGAAGGGGACCC
>JBBRUM010000581.1:0-2246 GCA_038247815.1 Tepidisphaerales bacterium
CGTCAGGCGTGTCTCGTCCCTCCCTCGGTCGTTTGTTTTCTCTTCCTTCATTCCCGGGCGTCCGCCGCCGACCCCCGCGGGGCGGGTGGGGGGGGGGGCGGGGGGGGGGCCGGGGGGGGCGGCGGGGGTGGCCCAACGCGGGGGGGCGGGGTTCCCATTTGCGTCGCTGATTGCAGCCAGGTACCCGCTGGAAGAGGTGGCGGCTGCATTTGCGCGGGGGCACGACTGCGCCGGTCGGCGGGTGGCGGTGATGTGCTGAACGGGGGTGGGCCGCGTTGCTACAATCGCCCCCCATGGCCAAAGACACCTCCAGCTCCACGCGCATCATCTACTCCATGCTCGGCGTCAACCGCCAGCACGAGAAGAAAATCATCCTCAAGGACATCTACCTCTCGTACTACTACGGCGCGAAGATCGGCGTTCTGGGGCTTAACGGGTCGGGCAAGTCGTCGCTGCTGAAAATCATGGCCGGGATCGACACGAACTTCGACGGCAAAATCGAAAAGTCGCAAGGCTACCGCATCGGCTACCTCGAGCAGGAACCCAAGCTCGACCCCAACGCCACCGTCAAAGACGTCGTAACCGAGGGGATGAAACACGTCACCGACGTGCTCGCCGAGTACGACCGGATCAACGAAAAGCTCGGCGACCCCGACCTCTCGCCCGACGCGATGGAAAAGCTCCTCGAAAAGCAGGGGTCGATCCAGGAAAAGCTCGAAGCCCTCAACGCCTGGGACCTCGACTCGCAACTGGACCTCGCGATGGACGCGCTCCGCTGCCCCCCGGGCGACGCCAAGTGCGGACCACTCTCCGGCGGCGAAAAGCGCCGTGTCGCGCTGTGCAGGCTCCTCCTGAGCAAGCCCGAGATTTTGCTCCTCGACGAGCCGACCAACCACCTCGACGCCGAGTCGGTCGCGTGGCTGGAAAAACACCTTCAGCAGTACGAGGGCACGGTCATCGCCGTCACCCACGACAGGTACTTCCTCGATAACGTAGCCGGCTGGATCCTCGAGCTCGATCGCGGCGCGGGCATTCCGTACAAGGGCAACTACACGAGCTGGCTGGAGCAAAAAGGCGAGCGCCTGCGCGTCGAGGAAAAGACCGAGTCGTCGCGGCAAAAGGCGCTGGCGCGGGAGCTCGAGTGGGTGCGACAGGGCGCAAAAGCACGCGTCGCCAAAAGCAAAGCCCGCCTCAAGGCCTACGACCAGATGGTGTCAGCCGAGCAGACCAAGAAGCAGCAGGAAATCGAGATCTACATCCCGCCCGGCCCGCGGCTGGGAAAGGTGGTCATCGAAACCAAGAACCTGCGGAAAGCCTACGGCGACCGTCTGCTGATTGACGACCTGAACATCAGCATCCCGCCAAACTCAATCGTCGGGATCATCGGCCCCAACGGCGCGGGCAAGACCACCCTGTTCCGCATGATCACCGGCCAGGAAAAGCCCGACAGCGGCGAGCTCCGCCTGGGCGAGTCGGTCGTGCTGGGTTATGTCGAGCAGTCCCGCGACGCCCTGGGCATGGACACCGAGTCCGTCTTCCAAACCGTCTGCGACGGGCAGGAATTCGTCAAGGTCGGATCGATCTCCACCAACTCCCGGGCCTACCTCGCCAAGTTCGGCTTCACCGGCACGGACCAAAGTCGCGCCGTCGGTACGCTCTCCGGCGGTGAACGCAACCGACTCCACCTCGCCAAGATGCTCCGCAGCGGCGCCAACGTGCTCATGCTCGACGAACCCACCAACGACCTCGACGTCAACACCATGCGTGCACTGGAGGAGGCCCTGGAAAACTTCGCCGGCTGCGCGGTGGTCATCAGCCACGACCGCTGGTTCCTCGACCGCCTCGCGACGCACATCCTCGCGTTCGAGGGCGACAGTCGTGCGGTGTTCTTCGAAGGCAACTACCAGGAATACGAAGCCGACCGCCACAAACGACTCGGGACGGTTGCGGATCGGCCACACCGGATTACCTACCGGAAGCTGACGAAGAGCTGAGGGCCTCCTCCAACGGTCGACTCGGGGCTAGCGTGAACGGTGCATCACAAACCGCCTTGCTCACACGACATTCATCGCGGTTCAATCGGGGCCGACATTGACGGTCGCGCAGCTGTTGGCTGGGCTGGAGGACTTGCTCGGTTAGGCACACTTCGGGACGCGGACCGGTCCGATTTCGTTCGATTAACCCGCCGGTATGCTGTCGTCCAACGGGGCGAGCGGATACGAGCGGTGACTGCCCGCGGGAGAGTA
>JBBRUM010000582.1:0-2246 GCA_038247815.1 Tepidisphaerales bacterium
GAGGATTTCTTCCTCGGGTACGTTGGCGACTTTTTCGCCTTGGACGTAGATGATGCCTCGGCGGTCGCCGGCGAAGATGGCGACGTCGGCGCCCTCGGCTTCGCCGGGGCCGTTAACGATGCAGCCCATGACGGCGACTTTGATCGGGACGGTGATGTGCTCTTCGAGCTGCTTGCGGACGTCTTGCACGAGGGTGAAGAGGTCGACCTGGATTCGGCCGCAGGTGGGGCAGGCGATGAGCTCGGCGCCCTTGCGGGTCTTGAGGCCGAGGACGTATAGCAGCTCCAGCCCGTCTTGCACTTCATAAATCGGGTCGTTGGCGTAGGAGATTCGCAGCGTGTCGCCGATGCCGGCGCACAGCAGCGTCCCCAGTGGCACTACCGAGCGGATCGTGCCGGTTTCCTTTGGGCCGGCGTGGGTGACGCCGAGGTGAAGTGGGTAATCGAAGCGCTTGGAGATTTCGGTGTACGCGGCGATGACCAGGGCGGGGTCGATGCTTTTGGCGGAGATGACGATGTCGTGGAAGTCTTCCTCGTGGAAGATTTCGAGGTACTCCTCGAGTTTGGTGATCATGATGGCGAGCATGTGCCCGAACTTGTTGTTCGAGAACACGCCGCCGAGTTCCTTCATGCGTTTTTGTTTGTCGCGGCGTTCGACGATCGAACCTTCGTTGACGCCGATGCGGATGGGGATTTTTTTGGCTTTGCAGGCTTGGATGACGTCTCGGACTTGTTCGCGGTCGGAGATGTTTCCGGGGTTGAGGCGAATTTTGTGGATGCCCGCGTCGATGGCTTCCAGGGCGCGTTGGAAGTGGAAGTGGACGTCGGCGACGATGGGCACTTTGACGGCGGGCAGGATTTCGCGGAGTGCGGCGGTGTCTTTCTTTTCCGGGACGGCGACGCGGACAACGTCGGCTCCGGCGGCCGCGAGCTTGCTGATTTCGCGGATGCAACCCGGGATGTCGTGGGTGTAGCCAGAGGTCATGGATTGGACGGAGACGGGGGCATCGCCGCCGATCTTGACGAAACCGTGGTGCGCCGAGCCAAGGATGACTTGGCGGGTCTTGCGGCGGGGGAAGGGTACGGACGTGGGGGAATCGGCCATGGGGGAAGAGTCTCCTAATCTTGATGGTAGCGGCAAAATGTCCCGAGTTCTGCGCGGGCGGTTGACCGGGTACACTCTTTGACCCGGCCGGGCGGGTGTCTGGCTGGGGTCAAAAGTGTGAAAACGAGGATCTTTATGTCGTCGGCAAAGGTGATGCGTTGGGGAATTCTGGGGGCGGGCAACATTGCGGGCAGCTTCGCACGCGACCTGCCGGGGTCGAAAACCGGGCGGCTCGTCGCGGTCGGAAGCAGGTCGAAGGAAAAGGCGGAAGCCTTCATCGCCAAGCTTGCCGGCGATAAGACCGGCGTCGTCGCCCACGGTAGCTACGAGGCGCTGCTGGCTGACCCCAATGTCGAGGCGGTGTACGTCGCCACCCCTCACCCCGAGCACCCCCGCTGCGCCATCATGGCGATGAACGCGGGGAAGCATGTGCTGTGCGAAAAGCCAATGGCCCTGCACGCCTACGACGTTGAAGCCATGATCGACGCGGCCCGGGCCAACGGCGTGGTGCTACTCGAAGCGTATATGTATCGCTCGCATCCGCAGACGGCCAAGCTCGTTGAGCTCGTCGCCACCAAGGCCATCGGCGAGTTGCGGATGATCCAAGCCGCCTTCGGGTTTCACTGGCCCAAGCCGTTCAACGGCGACTCGCGACTGACCAGCAACGCCCGCGGCGGCGGGGGGATTCTGGACGTCGGTGGCTACCCTGTGAGTCTGGCGCGACTGCTGGCGGGGGCGGCGGTGGGTAAGCGGTTTTCCGACCCGACGGACGTCAAGGGCGTGGGGCACTTGGAAGCGACGGGAATCGACGGCTACGCGGCTGCGGTCCTGAAATTTCCTGGGGGGGTTGTCGCGCAGGTGTCGACGGGCGTACAGTTGAATCAGGAGAACGTGGCGCGGGTGTATGGCACCGACGGCTGGATTTTCGTTTCGCACCCGTGGGGACTCGGCGGCGAGCCGGGCGGGCTGACGATGAAGCTCCACAAGGACGGGAAGGTCCAAGACATCCTCTGCACGGCCGACCGCGGCTTGTACGCCTACGAAGCCGACGCCGTCTCCGAAGCGGCGTGGAACAACACCGACGTCCCCGCACCGGCGATGACCGTTTTCGACTCGCTCGGGCAGGCGCGAACGCTGGACCA
>JBBRUM010000583.1:0-2242 GCA_038247815.1 Tepidisphaerales bacterium
AGTCTATCGGCACGTTGATTAATTTGGCCAGTCTTTGTCTTAATAAACCTTCCTCTGCGCTTTTTTTGCCGCATCCCCCGCACATCCCAACCTTCATTTTCTTCGCCACCCCCCACATCACTGGCACCGCCGCCCCGCCGTGGCACCTTTCTCCCCGTCCCGCCTCCCAACACACCCAAGATCAGAGACCAAACCCATGTTCAACCGGTCCGCCCACACCAGTTCCACGCCCGCCCACTCCGCCCTCGAAGGCTTCATGCCCCTCGAATCGCGCCGGATGCTGGACGCCGCCGCGATCGAGCCGGCAGACATCGACCTCAACCAGATCACCCGCCTCGATGGCGCGCCCGCCGATGTCATCATCGAACGCGACACCGCCGAGGCCTTCTCCATCGATCAACCTGCAAACGACCACGATATCTACAACTTCGGCCAGGACCGCGGCCCCGAGATCGACGACGAAGCCGAGTACGAGCCCATCGACGATCAGCCCCTCGACCCCTCCCTCCCGCCCATCACCGATCTCAGCAGCGCACCCGCGCACACCGACATCATCATCGACGCCGAGCCCATTGCCGATGTCGATCCCTCGCCCGCCGCGCCAGCGGCCATCGCCCTCATTCCCATCGCCCCCAAGCTCTTGTGGATCAGCGCCGATTCCCCCGCCGCCCCTTCGCTCCCCGTCGAGTCCGGCATCGTCGCCCCCGCCTCGTGGACCGATCTCGCCGAGCTCCCAAGCCTCGACCTGATCATCCGCGCCTGATCCTTCCGTCCAATTTCGTCGTTCCCGTCAACGCTGCTCTCGCGTCCCTCCCCGCATCGCACGCACCATCTCCGCGCACACTCTTTCCGGCTCAGCCGAGGAGCACACCTCAGATGAAACGGCTACCCCCGCACAGCCCGCCGAAGCCAGCAGTCCCGCCCGAGCCACGTCCAGCCCGCTGATCGCAAGGTGCGGCAGCGGCTCCCCGCCGATGTCGCGCATTCTCGCCCTGTCCCACTCTAGAAACGCTCGCAAATACTCCGGCCCCGCAATCTGCGGCTTCATCTTCGTCGTGCTCGCGAACATCGGCCCCAGCCCGACGTAATCCGCGCCCTCCGCAAACGCCCGCTGCGCCTCCTCAAGGCGCGATGTCGATACCCCTACCAGCATCCGCGCGCCGATCACCCGCCGCGCATCCGCCACCGGCACATCCTCCTGCCCAAGGTGTACACCCGCCGCGCCCGCCATCACCGCGATGTCCGGTCGGTCGTTGATGATCACATCCGCGCGCACGCTCCCTTCGCCTTCGGGGCCCGCCGTCTTCGCCGCGATCTGCACCAGCCGCCGCGCCCGCAACAGCAGGTCTTTCCCCGGCAGGTCCTTCTCCCGAAGCTGCACACAATCCGCACCCCCGCGGATCGCACGCTGCGCAACCTCCTCCCACCCCAGTTGTGTGCACAGCGATTCGGTGATCAGTACGCACAGCCGCCACTGCCGCCGCGGCCTGCTCACCCCCAGCACCACACGCCTCTCCAGCTCATACCCCTCATACCGCAGTCCCTTGATCGCCCCCGCCGCGCCCCCCGGCACGAGCTTCAGCATCTCCTCCAGCACCCGCAGCGCCTCCCCCATCCGCTTCCCCGCCGCGCTGCAAACCTCAGCCATCCCCGCGCGGTCCCCCTCCATCGCCCCCGTCATCCCCGTCCCCACATCCCCCGGCGTATCGCGCGACGCCAGCAACTCCATCCCATCGATCCCCGACAGCGCAGCCCGCAGCCCATGCCGCAGCGCCTTGCACCGCGCCGCCAGCGCACCATCCCCAAGCCCCAGCCGCGCCGCATCCTCCAGCACGCGAGCCCCCTCGCTCGCCCGGTTCGCATTCGCATCGATGACTCTCAGAGAAGCACGATCCATACGCGCGATGTTAGCGGCAGCCTCCTGATGGCACTGCTCCAAAGCAGTGTGCAGTGATCACAACCGAACCTGACCCACTCTCTGAACTTACGACTTCCGACTTCCGACTTCCCCCGCCTCCTCTCTCCGTGCTCGCCGTGTCCTCCGTGGTTCATTCCTCTTGCGCTTCCCAATCTCCCCCGCCTCATCCGCGTTCAGCCGTGGCTCTCCTACCTCTGCGGCTCCGCGGCTCTGCGCGAGGCCCCTCCGTGGTTCAACCCCGATCCGCGGCGGACTTCCGTTCTCGCCTACCAACGTTCAAAATCCTTCCACTTCCCACTTCCCACTTCCCACTTCCCACTTCCC
>JBBRUM010000584.1:0-2241 GCA_038247815.1 Tepidisphaerales bacterium
AGCTGGGGGGGGATGGGAGGTTGTGGGTTCGACTGGAGAAGGTGACGGTGGGGCTGTTGAGGGTTCCGGTGGGGTGGGTGGAGGCAGCGATGAAGAGCGGTGCGGCGCGGGTGAGCGCGGAGGTTGGACGTTGGCGGGTGGATGCGCGGTTGGACGAGCGTGGGCGAGGGAACTCGGCGATGGTTCTGGCGTCGGGGGGGAGGCTGTTGGTGGGAGTGCTGCGGGGTGAGGGGGTGGAGGGTGCGGGGTTCCTGCCGATGGACGATCGGAGGGGGTTGGGGGTGAAGGTGGTGGGGGTCGCAGTGGAGGGGGAGGGGGCGGAGGGGGTCTTGCGGTTGCGGCTGCGGGTGGTGGGGAAAGCTGACCGTACAGGGTTGGGTGGGAGGGTGAAGGGGGTGAGGTAGGTGTGTGCGGCGGGAGCGCTGACCCGGCTGGCGCAAGCCGACCTGTGTCGGTGGGAGGAGCGGGGGGTGAGGCGGAAACTGCGCGAGTGGCAGTGGGCGTGGGTGGATGGGTGTAAGTCATTTATCGTAATAGGGTTGGAGTGATTATTTGGGGTTGGCATGGATTGTGCAGGGGGATTGCGGTCTAAGGAAAGGTGACCGCATGGATGCACAGGGATTTGGAGTCGATGGTGTGTTGGTTGGAGTGTGGGAGGGGTTGGGCGAGCGGATTTCGGCTGCGGCGAGGGGGGCGGTTACTGTGCACGTGGACGTTGCGGTTCGGGAAGGCGTGGAGGGGAAGGTTGCGGAACTTCGGGGAACGCAGGCGGAGGGGTTGTTGGCGTGGGTGAGGGACCGGGACGAGCGGGGGGGACTGCGAGAGTTGGGGCGTCGGGTTGAAGGTGGCGTGGGGGGGGTGGGGCGATGATTTACGGAATGTATCGTTCGGCGGCGGGGATGATGGCGGCGACATACAAGCAGGGGTTGATCGCGAACAACCTTGCCAACACGGAAACGATGGGGTTCAAGAGGGATTTTGTTGTCGCGCAGCAGCGGAGGTTGGGTGCGGAGGAGAGGCCGGAGCTGGCGCGATTTCACGACCCCTTTTTCAGCGGATTGGGCGGGGGGACGCTGTTGTCGCCGACGTATTCGGACGCCACGCAGGGTTCGCTGGAGATAACGGGAAAGGGGACGGATGCGGCGATCGAGGGGGAGGGATACTTTGTGGTGGAGAAGGGCGGGCAGCGGTATCTGACGCGGAACGGCAACTTCATGCTCAGCCGGGACGGGGAGCTGATTCTGGCAGACGGTTCGAACGCGGCGGTGTTGTCGAGGGAGATGGGGAAGATCGTGCTGGATCCCCTTGCCAAGACGGAGATCGGGCCGGAGGGTTGGATCCTGCAGGGGGGGCTGCTGACGCAAAGGTTGGCGGTGAAGCAGGCGGAGTCGGGGGCGGTGCGGAAGGTGGGGCAGCAGTTGCTGGTGACGGGGGACGTAGCGGCGTTGCCGGAGGCGACGAAGATGACGGTGCGGGGCGGGGCGCTGGAGCGGTCGAACGTGCATCCGGCGTCGGAGTTGACGCAGATGATGGAGACGCAGCGGCTGATGGAGGCCAACGCGAACATGATCCGGTACCAGGACCAGACGCTGGGGCGACTGGTAAACGACGTGGGTCGGATTTCTTAGTGGGGTGATTTAAGGGAGGGGCGGGACGGGGGTGTGACCACGGGATTGACTCGAGACAGCAAGGGACGACGAACATGGCGATTGCGGCATTGAACTCCGCGGCGACGGGACTTCGGGCGTTGAGCACGAAGATCGATGTGATTGCGAACAACCTGGCGAACTCGGAAACAACGGCGTTTAAGCGTTCGCGGGTGAACTTCGAGGACCTTTACTACACCCCAATGCGGCAGCCGGGGATTCCGTCTGGCAGCGGCGACGTGACGCCGGCGGGGATCTTCGTGGGTTCGGGCGTGAAGGTGAGCAACACGCAACTGGACCTTGAGCAGGGGCCGTTGGAGAACACGTCGCGGCCGCTTGACATTGCCGTCGAGGGCGCGGGGTGGTTCCGGGTGCGGGTACTGGACACGGTTGGCGACGGTTTTGCGTACACGAGGAGCGGAAACTTTTTTCTGAACAGAGACCGGAACGTCGTGGTTGGGCTGGGCGACGGGTTTCGCCTGCAGCCGCCGATCACGGTTCCCAACGGTGTGACGGAAAAGGACATTTTGATTTCTCCGGAGGGGCTGGTGTCGGTGAAGTTGCCGGGGGCGACGGCGACGACGCAGGTGGGGCA
>JBBRUM010000585.1:0-2239 GCA_038247815.1 Tepidisphaerales bacterium
CCGCATCCGCACCGAGCGATACGCCGTCTCGCGGTCGGTGACCTGCTCGACGTGCCCGTCGACGAAGAGGACGTTGTAGAGCACCTTGCCGCCCTTGTTCTCGTAGAAGCCGCCAGCGCCGCCGACTTGGATCTTGGGATACCGCCCGTGGCGGTAGAAGTCGAACAGTGTCTGGCCGGATACGCCATCGCTGAACGTCGCAGAGTTGTTGTAAAGCTTCAGCCCGGATACTTCCGGCGGAGGGCGAGGTAGACGTCCCTGTAGTTGTTCAGCGTTCGGGCGCTGCCGTCGCAGTAGAGCATGTTGATCGCGACTTTTCCGCCGCGCATGTCGAAGGTGTTGTTGATGAGTTTACCGGGGCGACCGTGCCGGAAGAAATCGAGGTTGTAGCTGCCGTAGTTTTGGTAGACGTGTGACGGTTGGCGCTGCGGGAGACCATCGGGTAGCGGGGGGCTGTCGAGTGCAGGTGAGAAATATTGCGAGTCGGACACCAGCCCGCGCTCCGATGGCTGGGTCCATTGGACCTGTTTGAAGAACCGGCCGGGTTTGTTGTTACCCACCAAGTTGTGGTAAGCCCGTTTGTCCCAGGCCGGGGACGTCGACAAGTCGACCGCGTCAATTCCGGGGATTCCGTTGGTGTCCGGGTTGGACGACGTCGGAAAGTCCGGCCTGTACGTCGGTGCCCAATTCATTCCATACCCAACTTCATCTGCGTTGAATCCGCCGTTAAACGCCAAGTCGACCCACGGACGCCATTCCGGGCATCCCCAGATTACGTTGTTCTTTGCTATGAAGTCGCGATCCGTGCCGGACGACACATCCCGGGCGATTTTGCTGTTGACATACTTCTGGAGAAACATGTGCCAGTACCACGGCCTTGAAGTAGTGTTTCCCAAGGCGTCGGTGGCGTAGTTATAGCGATTTGTCGCTCCATTCGGCGGTCGCCAGACCGCGACGGGCCAAACCCCCTTATTGTCGTTGGCGTACATGAAGTACGCGTTGCCCAATTGACGAAGATTTGACAAGCACCGCGTCGCCGAAGCCTGCTTCCTCGCCGCCCCGAGGGTGGGCAGCAGGATGCTGATCAGAAGAGCAATGATCCCAATCACCACCAGCAGCTCCACCAGTGTGAATCCCTGTTTACTTCGTCCTGCGCAACCCATGCCAGACCTCTCTTTCATTTCAGACGCCAGCGGTCGTTTCGTGTGCAACGAGTTAACCAACCTTTACCTCCGCATGCCAGTGAAAAGTCGGCAAATTTCATAATTACTCGCCAACACACCCCAAGCCCCCAACCACTCCCCACCGTCGGTGAAACCTTTAAGCCGATACACCCACTTCGCGGAAACCCCACGTTCGGTGCTAAGCTAACCCACCGATGGCTTACACCGTCCTGGCACGCCGTTACCGCTCCACGACCTTTGACGAGGTGGTCGGGCAGGCACACATCGCGCAGACGATTAAGCGGGCGATCACCTCCGGCAGGATCGCCCATGCTTACCTGTTCTGCGGCACGCGGGGGACGGGCAAAACTTCGATGGCGCGGATTCTGGCCAAGGCGCTCAACTGCCTTGCAGCCACCGCGGCCACGCCCGAGCCCTGCGGGAAGTGCACGAGCTGCGTCGGCATCGCACGCGGCGACGACATGGATTACATCGAGATCGACGCAGCCAGCAACACGCAGGTCGACAAAACCCGCGAAACCATCATCGACAACGTCGGCTATCGCCCGGCCCTCTGCCGGTACAAGATCTTCCTGATCGACGAAGTGCACATGCTCTCGAAGGGGTCGTTCAACGCGCTGCTCAAGACCCTCGAAGAGCCCCCCGAGCACGTCAAGTTCATCCTCGCCACCACCGAAGCCGAGAAGATCCCCAGCACCATCCTCTCCCGCTGCCAGCGGTACGACTTTAAGAATATCTCCTCGAAGGAGGTGTCCGGCCACCTCGCCAAGATCTGCCGCGACGAGGGGATCGACGCCTCGGCCGAGGCCCTGCTCATGGTCGCCCGGGCCGGCGGCGGATCGATGCGCGACTCGCTGTCGCTGCTGGACCGACTGCTAAGCGTGGGGGAGAAAACCCTGACGCTGGAGACGATCGAGGCGCTGTTGGGGTTGCCCAGGGCGGAGCAGATGGCGCTGCTCGTTGACGCCATCGGTTCCGGCGACGCGGGCGGGGCGCTCCGGCAAGCCGACGCGATCCTGTCGTCGGGCATGTCGGCGGATTCGCTGATCTCCGGA
>JBBRUM010000586.1:0-2233 GCA_038247815.1 Tepidisphaerales bacterium
CCCGTGACCTCCCCCGCAAACCGCAACGACGACGCCGAATAACACCGCGCACCGCTCGCCCGCGCAGCCGCCAAGAGTCGCCGCGCCCCAGGCAGCTCGCAGGTCAGCGGCTTGTCGATATACGTCGGCAGCCCCCGTTCCAGCGCCGGCAACGCCAGTTCCGCGTGCCTGTGGCCATTGACCGCCAGCACGAGCACCCCGTCCACCCGACCGAGCAGGTGATTGATCGTGTCGGCCACACCGACCCCCATTCCCACGGTCGCCTCACGCCACTTCGCCACCTCCCCAGCCGGCATGTCGTGCGCGCCCGGGTCAAAGAACTCTGTGACCCGACACGGCGTAAGACCCGCGTCGTTGAGCGCCTTGATGCGCCGCGTAAACTCCGGGAGGTGCGAAGAGTCGATTCCGATGGCTCCGAGACGAATAGTTTTAGAAGAGTTGCTCATAGACAGGATTCCGCACGTTCTTGCAACTGGGGTGGCGTTTAATCCGACTATAAGACTTAACCCGTACTCCCGCCATAATTATAGCATTTTCTCTGTCGCCCGGTTGACCACACCACCCTCCCCCGATGTATTCTCACTTCAACATGAGGAACCCTTTGCACCGATTCCCATCCATTCTCCGCAACGCCGCACTCGCCACAGCCGTTTGCGTGTCTTCAATTTGCTCTGGCGCTCTCGCCCAACTCGCCACGCCCGAAGTCCGCGGAACGTGGGTCACGACGACGGGGATGACCAACATCACCACCCCCGCGACGACCACGGCCACCTTCCGCCGCCTCCGCGAGATCGGGTTGAACACGGTGTACATCGACGTCTGGCGCAACGGTGAGACCTACTACAAGTCGCCGACCAACGCGGCCATTACCGGGCGACAGATGGCGGCGTCGCTTGGCACGCGCGACCTGCTCTCCGAAACCATCGTTCAAGGCCATCGCAACCAGATGGCCGTCATCGGGTGGTTTCAGTACGGCTTGGCCGCCAAGTTCGGCAATCCCGGAACCAGCACCACCGAGGTCGCCAAGCACATGGCCGACCGGGGCTGGTTGCTCAAGGACTCCGCCGGCGCGTTTACCAACGCCTCCAACGCTTTCGCGTGGATGAACCCGCTCGTGCCCGAGGTGCGGGCGTATGTGAAGGGGTTGGTCGCCGACGCAGCCGCCAACTACGACCTTGACGGTATTCAGTTCGATGACCGCCTCGCCTGGCCCGTGCAGTTCGGCTACGACGATTACACCCGCGCCCGGTACCTCGCCGAGACCGGCCGGGCGCTGCCCACCAACCCGTCCGACTCAAACTTCAAAACTTGGCGGGCCGGGAAGGTGACCGACTTCGCCCGCGAGATCATCGACACCGTCCGGGCTGTTCGGCCGAGTCTGATCATCTCCGCCTCCCCAGCCGTTTATCCGTTCGCCTTCGACAACTACCTTGCCGACTGGCCCGCGTGGCGCGCCGCCGGGCTCTTCGACGAAATTATCCCACAGGTCTACCGCTCGGGGTTCTCCAACTTCGACCGCGACTGGGACGGCACCGGCGCCTCCACCACCGGCGGACAAGTCCAGTACATGGGCAACCGTCGCGCCGACTTCGCAGCCGGAATCGCCATCGACATCACCCCCACCGCCAACACCTGGGCCACCACCCAGTCCTCAATAAACCTGACGCGGGCCACACCCGGCGTTGCCGGTCACGTCCTTTGGTACTCGCAAGGCGTCCTCTCCCTCGGCAATGACCTTCAGAATTACTACAACGTCGCCGGGCTCGGTCAAGCGCCCCGCCCCGACCTCCCAATCTCCAACCTTCCCGCAAGCATCATCGGAACCAGTCTCGGAAACAGCACCTGGCAACTCGTCGTGCCCGCCACCGGCTTCTACGACCTCATCGCCGGACAAGCAGATGCATGGCGGATCGTGCAGTCCAAGGTGCTCCTGCAAGCCGGTATTCAAACGTTCACCGTCACCTCTGCCACCCAGGTCGAACTGCTCTCCAATTCGCTCGTCAACGTGATCCCCGAGCCCGCGTCCGCCATGACGGTTCTCGCGCTCGGCGGTTTTGTCTTCACCTCGCGCCGTCGCCGTTAACTACAAGGAACCTTCCCGATGCTCTCAAAGATCGTCCTGGCAGCCGCCGCCGCGCTTTGCGTTGTGGCCCCCGCGTTCGCGCAGTCACCCGTCCCCACGAACTCAGCGACCCCCGAGGTCCGCGGAACCTGGCTGACCACCACCGCCAAC
>JBBRUM010000587.1:0-2225 GCA_038247815.1 Tepidisphaerales bacterium
GACCTCGGCGAAGTGAGGGCCGGGGACCATGACGGAGGTGTTGCGGCAGACACCCGAGGCGATGGCTTGGTGGATGGCGGTGTTGGCGCCGCGGGAGGAGCCGGCGTCGTCGCAGCGGAAGAGGATGCGAATGGGCATGGGGAGGATCCTACGGTTCGGTGGCTGGGGCTGGGCGGTCGGCGGCTGGGCGGTCGGCGGTTGGGGTGACGGACGCGAAAGAAGGACCGATGCGAAGGGCGGCGAGTGAGCCTTGCAGGGGTGCGTCGCCGAGGTAGATGGCGACGGTGTGTACGCGGAGGGCGTCGGCGGGGAGCGTGGTGGAAACGTCGGGGCGAGCGGGGACGCCTGCGCCGAGGACGGCGGGGTTGACGAAAAGCTCGATCCGGGCAGCGGGAACGGGAGTTGTAGTGCTCGCGGAGGGCGGTTCGGGGGGGAAGTGGATGGCCAGGACGAGGAGGGCGGGTTTGCCGGGCTCGACGGGGGCGGTGGTCGGCTGGACGACGGGCTTCTGGCCCTCTTGGCGGGTAAGGAGGGACCAAACCCGCCGTCCGTCGTGTTGCGAAGGCGGGCCGAAGAAGCCGACGGAGACCACCTGTTCGTCGGTCAGCCAAGGGACGCCCGCGCCATGGAGACAGACGAACAGCGCCTGGTCGGAGTCCTCGGATTTTTGGAGCAAGACGGCGAGGTAAACGGTTGTGGCGGACTTTCCGAGGAAAGTGACTTCCCCGCCGTTGTGGTCGGCAGTGCGGGACAGGCCGGGGAGTGCAGAGAGGTCGAGGTGTCGCCCGGCGGACTGGTAAGCGTCGCCGCCGGAGATCACGCCCGGGGGCAGAAGGAGGCCTCGGTACGCCATCTCAGGCTGGGTGGAGACCGTGTAACCGCCGCGGGCCTTGTTTTGCACTTCCCACGGCAATGCGAGGCCCTTGCCACCCGCCACACCCTGTAGCGGTCCGGGGGTAAAGTCCGGGGGTACGGCGAACTCTATGACCGCGCTGGCGGCGGGGGCCGTGGACGTTGGCGGGACTGGTCGGGCAAGACCGGTGGCGGCAAGGCATCCGGCGAGGGCGATGACGCGGAGGACGTGAAGGCGTCGGGCGCGGACGGGAGCTGTCGGAGGTTTATGGAGATGCACGCTGGTTTAATACCTGTTTGGTGGGAGCAATGTTGATCTGGGACTCGTGAAAACGTTGGACTGGGGTCAGGATTGTGGTAAAATCGGGCGAACACTTCTGAAAAATCCCGGCGATGCGACCGGGCAACCTCTGGACAACGGTCTTTGGGTGACCCCTTAGGGAAGGGGCGCGAATCGGGTGCATTGAAAGGACCGCCGCAGACGACGGCGATCAGGTGGCGATATGCCGAGCTTAACTGACGTGGCGCGGGTGGCGGGGGTTAGTTTGACGACGGCGAGCATGGTGCTGAACAAGGGGAAGCAGCACAACCGGGTGTCGGCTGCGTGCGCGGCGCGGGTTCAGGATGTGGCGAAGAAGCTCGGGTACGTGCCGAATTACCACGCGCGGTCGATGAAGTTGGGGCGTGCGGAGGTGCTGGCGGTGGCGATGGACATCGGGCACGAGACCGAGACGAGTCGACCGGACCTTGAATTGAGCAACCCGTACTTCGGGTTTTTGCTGGGCGGGATCGAGATGCGGACGCGGGAGTTGGGGTACCTGATGACATTGGTCGGGCCGGAAGCGAAGCAACGTGCGCCGGACCGGGCAGTGCTCGGGGTGCGGCAGCGGCGGTTCGACGGACTGATCGTACCGGGGTCGCTCGTTCGGACCGACAAGACGCAGTTTCTCGACGAGCCGTTTGACGGGCCGGTGGTGGTGATTCAGCCGCCGCAGGGCACGGTGCACCCCATCGTGGATTTCAACCAGAAGACCGGTGTGGAGATGGCCGTGCGACATTTGGCAGGGCTGGGGCACCGGAAGTTGCTTTACGTCGGGGAGATCGGCTTGGAGGATCACTCGAAGGTTCGACAGCGGCAGTTCGAAGAGACGTCTCTGGAGTTGGGGGTGACGTCTGACGCGGCGGCGGTGCACAGGGTGGACTTGGAGACGGTGCGGCGTCCGGATGTGCAGATTACGCAGGTGAGCGTAGAGTTTGGCGAAATCTTGTCGCGTGGCGGGCGGGAGTTTACGGGGGTGGTATGCTACAACGACATGACGGCGATTGGCGTGATGGAGGCGCTGGCGAAGGCGGGGTACCACGTGCCGCGGGAC
>JBBRUM010000588.1:0-2225 GCA_038247815.1 Tepidisphaerales bacterium
ATCCGTTTAACGGAAGCGGGACGACGATCGTGTCGGCTGCGCTGCTTGGGAGGAAGTACATCGGGATCGAGCAGGATCCGAACTACGTGTCGTTCGCGGAAAAGCGACTGGCCCACGCGCTGGAAGCGCAGGGAGCGACCGCCCCCCGAGCCGAGGCATCGCCGCCGGAGATCATCAACGACGCAAGCCGGGAGTCGAAGCTGCTGACGCCGACGGACTCGTTCGGCAGGGCGCGGGTGAAGCGGACGCGGGGGGGGATGTAGGGGGGAACGGGCGCAGACGGATCACCGAATTGTCGCCCGCGCCAGCACAACGGTGGCGGTGCCGTAGGTGGGTCCGTCGAGCGCGCGGAACTCGTGCTCGATGTCGATCGATGGGCCTAGTTTGCTGGCCCACCAGCCGTCGGGAAGCTGGCGGGCGGCGTGGGTGGGAGTGCCATTGAGGGTGAAGATCGCGATCTTTTGGCGATCGGGTTCGACGTGATCGTTGCTGACATCGACGTAACCCAGTTGGGCGTACGCTGCGATGAAGGCATCGAGGGTCTCTCTTCGGGGAACAGATTGCGGCCAATAGAGCTGACCGTTTGCGTCGGGCCACCACCATCGACTTGAGTCGTCGGCGGCCCAGGCGATGCAGTTGTAATCCTCGTCGTGCGGGCTGGTGGGCCGACAGTTTTCCATGCTGACAGATGGAAAGGCCGACCGCATGTGTTCGAGCATTGCGGCAAACGTCATGGCCCGATGAGACCTTTCGCGCGACCCCAGCGCAGCCAGGCGGCTTTCATTTTCTTGACCGACCCTCGATCCGCCGGAGGGACCGGGTCGGCGTTGGAGATCGCCTTGAGCGCCCAGAACCAGTGTCCGGATTCGTCCCTGAGATTCTCAAGGATGAACGGCAGGGCCGCCGTACCCATTCCGATGATGCTCTGATAGGCGGGGTGCATTGCGACGGCGGTCGTGGAAGACAACCACTGCGTCTCTCTTCGCCATTGGGTGGCCAGCTCGGCGAAACGTGTACGCTGATCGTCGCGAAGACCACTCGCGGGGAGGGCGTAATAGTTCGACAAGTCGCCGAGGCGACGATTGAGTTCGACGGATTGCGTGCTCGCGCCGACCCCCGAGCCCGAGAGGAGCAGACTCATCGGGACCACCGCCCGCGCGATTGCATTACTTCGAGTCATTACCATGAACTTTACCTGAATCGCTCCGTGGCATCTGTCGTGAGACTTTCAAAGAAGACCCTATTTTTGATCTCGCGGAGTTCATTGAGTTTATCCCACATTTCGGCGGTGGAAAAGCCCTCGGCCCGCTCGGAGAATGCGTCGACGTCAAAGATGCAATCGGCGTTCCCGCCCTCGAGGGATTGGGTCACGATCGCGTTCGAACCTTCCGAAGAGAAAGGGATCAGGAATCTCAGGAGAAAGCCCGCAACGCCCTGCGGTAGCGACGGGGAAACGACGAAGGTGGTTCGGAAGGTTTTTTCGAGGTCAACGCCCTGATCAAGGGGGATTCGATTGATGAATCTCGCCCCGATTCGCGCGATGCGCGCTGGCCGGGCGGCGTGCTCGTATCTCGTCCACAGTTCCTCAACTTTGACTCGCAGTTCCTCCCATGACAGGTAGGGACTCAATCTTGAAAGGGTGAATCCGTCGAACCCGAACTGGGCCACCCAGAGATTGTCTGGCGACCTCAGGACCACTCCGTCCACCTCATCAGCCGAAGTCGAAAGGTTGGGCGAAGCGTCGGGTTGGAGCCAGACGTGCCCGGTCCACCTGCGGCGTTCCACCCGTGTCGGAAATTGTTCGGCCAAGTCGTCTCCGAGGGCCTTAAGAACTTCGATGGTTGCCGACGAAGATCGGTCGACGCGGATGTCGATCAGAGCCTCGACAATCGGTGCCTTGGTTAGCTTGGGCCAGTTGCTCATGTTCAAACGCACCTCATTGGCGTGCCATAGATTGAGGAAACTAACCCATGCGACTTCCGGCCGCCACACCGTCAGCTACCCGCCTGCGCCGGCGCGGATGGTGTTGAGGTATTCGAAGGAGTAGATGCCGGTGCTGTGGTTGTCGGACCATTCGATTCGGAGGGCGTAGTTGCCGACGAGGTCGGCTTTGAGGGCTTTGATGGTGGCGCCGCCGTAGTCGGCTGAGAGGAGGTTGACGCGGGTTTTGCGGGTGGACTGTTCTTCGCGGTCTTTTTTACAGCCGGCGCAGGGGCAGTGGGAGC
>JBBRUM010000589.1:0-2225 GCA_038247815.1 Tepidisphaerales bacterium
ATGGGTGGGCGGCGATTCCGTCGACGTTCCGTCAGCCGGGGCCGGTGTCGGGGCAATTTGCCGGGCCGAGCAACGGTGTGGCGCCGCCGTATCAGGGGCAGGTGATTCCGGGGTTCTCGGGAATGATTCCGAGCGGTCGGGTGGGCGAATTCATCGGCATGCCGGACAACGGGTTCGGCGGGCAGGGGAACTCGGCGGACTACGTGCTCGGGTTCTACAACATTACGCCGTCGCTTCGGACGACAGGTAACGGGACGAGCACGCCGGGGTCGGTGGCGGTGGGCGCGTTCACGACGTTTAAGGATCCCAACGGGCTAGTCAGTGCGAGTTACGTCACGGGCGGGCCGGTGTACGGCCGGACGAACTATTACCCCGCGCCGGCTGCGCAGATTGCGGTGGACGCGGGGATTACGGGTGGCAAGCTTCTGACGGGGGCGGACTTTGACGTAGAATCGATCACGAAGTTGGACGACGGGTCGTTCTGGGTGGGCGAGGAGTTCGGGCCGTACCTGTTGAACTTCTCGGCTGAAGGGAACCTGCTGCGGGCGCCGATCCGGCACCCGGTGTTGCGTGCGCCGCAGAACCCGCAGAACACGGCACGGAACGCGCCGAACCTGCCGTCGTCGCGGGGGTTCGAGTCGATGACGCGGAACGCGGACGGGTCGAAGTTGTACCTGACGACGGAATCGTCGATCAACTCCGAGCCGGACAAGCGGAACCTGGAGATCTACGAGTTCGACACGGCGACGGCGAGCTACACCAACCGGATCCTGAAGTACCGCAAGGACAGCTCGGACGCGATCCCCCGCGGCAACCCGCCGACCCTGCCCGCGCAGAACAACAGCACGAGCCTGATCGTGACGGGCGACATCGCACACATCACCGGCGACCGGTACGTGATCATCGAGCGCGACGACTTCCAGGGGCCGCCGAACTCGGCGAACCCGCCGCTGGTCAAGCGGCTGTATCTGATCGACCTCAACGAGACGGATTCGGATGGGGTTTTGAAGAAGCGGTTGCTGGTGGACCTGCTAAACATCGCGGATCCGGAAGACATTGGCGGGCCGCTGGTGGGGATTCCGGCGAACGTGTTTAACTTCCCGCTGCAGTCTGTGGAGTGCGTGACGGTGGTGGACGCGTTCACGCTGGCGGTGGCGCTGGATAACAACTACCCGGGCGGCAACGGTCGGATCCCGGGCACGCCGGACGACACGGAGATCATCACGCTGCGGTTTGATGTTCCGCTGGCGTCGATCGCGATCCCCTAGCCGGCTGCGGTTGGGGTGATGGCGCCGGAGGCGGTGCCGCTGGGACATCGCCGGAGGTAGTGCTCGGTCGAAGTAAGTAGAAACCAGAGAGAGGCCCGCGCCGGGAGGCCCGGGCTTTTCTTCTTTTCTTTGTGATGAGATACTCGGGTGATGACCTTCATCTACGTCGTGCGGCCGGGGCGGGAGCGGTTTAGGGAGACGGTGAGCGATGCGGAGATGGAGGTGATCGGGGAGCACTTCATGTACATCAAACGGGCGTTTGACGCGGGGCAGGTCAAGATGGTTGGACGGTGCGAGGACGCGGCGTTCGGGCTGGTGATTTTTGATGCGGCGAACATCAACGCCGCGGAGGGGTTCGCGGGAAATGACCCGGCGGTGGTGGCGGGGGTGTTCTCGGCGGAGGTGCGGGAGTTTCGCGTGGTGCTGGGGTAGGGGTGGTGGGAGAAGAATGGGGTGCCTACCTTTTGGAAGAGCCCAGGCCGCGAAGTTCGGGCTTGATAAACCCGCGGCTAGAAAAGAGTATGGCAGATGCACGAATTCGCATCCAAATTGCGCTCCTTGCCGCACGGTTGATGTACGAACGCTCAGAATCGGAGTATTTCACAGCCAAGAGGAAGGCGGCCAGTCAACTCGGACTGGGACATCGCCACCGACCTCGGGACCTGCCTTCCACCGCCGAAGTCCGCGAGCGGATCCGGGTGCTAGCCGACCTGCACGAGGGGCCGGGACGGGGGAAGAAGCTCAAATCCATGCGGGTGGCGGCGTTACGGATGATGCGGCTGCTATCGGCGTTTAAGCCTCGATTGATCGGGTCAGTGATGACGGGGCACACGCGGGAAGGGTCGGACATTGACCTGCACGTGTCCTGCGACCACGTGTCGTCAGGGGCGGCGGTGCTGGAGGACGAGCGGATCACGCGCGACGTCCAACGCAAGCGAGTGCGAAAGCACGGGCAGG
>JBBRUM010000590.1:0-2222 GCA_038247815.1 Tepidisphaerales bacterium
CCCGGCGCCGCCGCCCTCTTCGTCGCCATCGGCGGCCAACAAGTCGGCCCCGTCACCCCCCCCCAACTCCCAACCTACATCGCCTCCGGCCAGCGCACCCCCACCCCCCGCGGCTGGAAACCAGGATTACCCGCCTGGACCCCCGCCAGCACGATCGCCGAAACCTCCAGCCTCTTCCCCCCAGCCGGTCCAATGCCCCCGCCCCTGCCAAAGTAGTCCGTCGGTTGGATAGGGTGAAACGAAGGAATAAGTTTGGTAATCATGGTTCAAATCACTGAGGCCATTTTATTAAAACGGGTCGCGACAGTTCTTCGAGCCTTTGCGACTCACCGAGCAAGAGCACGTTCGCGTGACCATCGAGCCATTAAGAGCTGCCGAGGCCACGGCCCCCGAGGCACGCAGACTTTTGCGCGAGTCGCTCAACAAGCCCATACTCGACACCCGTGGAAAGTTTCCCACCCGCCAAGGGCTGTATGATCGCTTTTGATACCAACGTCCTGATTCATGCCAGTGACCACGCCAATTCCGCAAAGCGCGCCGTCGCAACGGAGCTGCTCGACGGGTTGCGAGGTGGCGTCCTGCTCCGGCGGGTGGCGTGTGAGTTCCTGTCGGTGTCCCGAAGAACACTGCGCGCGGGGGTAAACCCCGCTGCGTCTTCGGAGCGATTGGAAACCTACGCCGCCGTGTTTCCGATCGTGCTTCCAACGGCTGCGGTATTGAAGCAGGCGAGAAGGCTCGCGGTCGGACAACAACTCCAGCACTGGGACGCCCTGATCTACGCCGCCCGCCTCGAAGCCGGTATTTCCCGGTTGTACCCCGAGGACCTGCCCATTGGTGCCATCACCGGCCTCGAAGCAATCAACCCAACCTCACCCGCACCAGAGTAAGTCGCCTCCCTCACCCGCCCTCCCGCCCGGCCGACGGACCGGGTAACTTAACCTCCAACCCATGAGCCAAGACGCGGCGGTCAGTTCGGGTGCACGTCAGTTCCCCTGCAAGTCCTGCGGGGCGTCTCTCGTGTTCGCCCCGGGTACAACACATCTGAAGTGCCAGTACTGCCAAGCCGAGAACGACATCGGCATCGATCCCAGCGCCGGCCTCGCCCAGCCACAAGAACGCGACTTTGCAGCCGAGCTCCGCGCCCTTCAGGGCACACAGGACACCGTCCAAGCCATGGCCGTCAAGTGCGGCGGGTGTGGGGCAGAGACCACCTTCGACCCCAACCAAACGGCTGGGAAGTGTCCCTTCTGCGGGATGGACATCGTCGCCCAGGGCCAGTCCAAGCGCGTTCTCAAGCCCCAATATCTGTTGCCCTTCAAGGTCACCCCCGCCCAGTCAGCCGACAGCTACAAACGCTGGCTGGGCTCCCTGTGGTTCGCCCCTTCGGACTTGAAGACCTTCGCATCCCGCGGCGGACTGAAGGGCGTTTACACCCCCGCTTGGACGTACGACTGCGGCACGAAGTCCGCCTACTCCGGCCAGCGCGGCGACGACTACTGGACCACCGAGTCCCACACCACCACGATCAACGGCAAGTCCGTCCGCCAGACCCGTCAGGTCAAACGCACGCGCTGGAGCTCCGCCTCCGGCCGCGTCAGCAACACGTTCGACGACGTTCTGGTCATGGCGTCAAAGTCTCTCCCCGCGGAGACCATCGAGCACCTCCGCCCGTGGGACCTCCAGTCGCTTACCGTTTACCGCGACGAGTTCCTCGCCGGCTATGTGGCTGAAAACTATCAGGTCGATCTGGGCAGCGGGTTTGAGGTCGCCAAAGGGCTCATGGACCCCAACATCCGCTCGACCATCTGCCGCGACATCGGGGGCGACCAGCAGCGGATCAACTCCGTCCATACTGACTACTTCGACATCAAGTACAAGCACCTTCTCCTCCCGGTCTACCTCTCCAGCTATCGCTACCGCAACAAGCTGTTCCAGTTCCTCATCAACGCCCGCACCGGCGAAGTCGCCGGCGAACGCCCCTATTCAAGGTGGAAGATCGCCTTTGCCGTCCTGGCTGGTTTGATCACGCTGGGCGTGATCATTCTGCTCGTCTCGCAGCGGTGATCCCCACTCTTCGCCCAACGAACAACCCCGCGCACTCGACGCGGGATTGTGTCTGTAAAATCAGTTCAAGCCAGCATCAAGCGTAAAACGCTTGGTACGTCGGGTAGGGAATCAGGTCGGGGCGAACGAGGTGCATCTTTCGCAGCCGAACTTCATTC
>JBBRUM010000591.1:0-2219 GCA_038247815.1 Tepidisphaerales bacterium
CGCACCTTCTCCAGGTATCGGAGCCGCCGGTTCGCCCGCTCCACGTGGTTGTTCGTCCGCACCCGTTCCCCCGCCGGGCTTCGCAAGTACGCGATCATCTTGTCGAACTTCCCCGCCCCCAACATCCCCAACGCCCGGCTCAAGTCCGGATCGGCCTGGAACGCCGCGTCGTTCACCAACGCCGCCCGCGCCAAGTACCTGCGCAGCCGGTTAAGGGATTTAGGGACGAGGTGATTCGCGCGACAGCAAGTCCCACAGTCTCAACGGCCAGACACGCTGAGTATTCAAATCTACTGGGACATCCCGTTCACGGTCAGCCTCACGAGACACGCCCCCATCACTCACCCGTTGGAGGTCGGCTCTTCCAGGGCAGGTCGTCCGCTTCGTGGATGGGTACGACCGTCGAGTTCGTGAGCGGGGTGCCAAGTCGGGTGACTTTGCCGAGCAATACGAACCCGGCCAAAAGCACGAGAATCGCCCCAAATCCGCTCACTCCGAGCGTGATCTGATAGCTGCGCTTGCTTCGCGGGCTTGAGAGGGTCAACTGCCGCTTGATCGTCGCAGAAGTGTTCCGGACATCGAACCCTCCTCCGACCATGACCGGATAAGTTACACCCACGTCGACATCAAGCGTCACTGTTTGGCCGGCAAGGGCGGGTTCGTCGGGGAGTATGAGACTCGCTGAAACGTCTTTCTCCTTGTTGCGGTCATCCGATTTCACGTTAATACTGTTGCCCCAGTTTCCGGCACGCTCAATTCCTTTCATGGGGTGAGTGACACCGGATCGATCCGTGAGGGTCCCGTGCGGGTAGGTGGCGTGCCGGCCACTAAGGCTTTCGATGGGCTGATCGAGCCAGAGTTGAATCGCATCGCCAGGACCGGCCACATCTGGCTTCAGGTCGGCGTTCGAGGCCCACCCCAGCGCGACCTTCGCGATCAACGGCGACCACGTCAAGAGTGCCCCGAAGAGCGCCACGGACATCCAGAGGTTGGTGCCCTGTGGGGTCGGGTTCGACCCCAGACCGGCCGAGGCTTTGTTCGGCTCACTCACTGCCTCCAGTTGACGGTCGGCGACCAGCTTCGCGGCCGCGGACGGACGGTTGCTCGGCCGTCGTACCGCCACGCACCAATAGCCGATGACCGCCGCCGCCGAGACTGCGCCCGCCGCCATCGCAGCCGAACCGTAAGAGAACCAGACGATGGCGGGACCGACGCCCAAGAGGTAAATGGCACCGAACAGGACGACGAGGACGATCAACCCGACGAGGAACGGGGTGGATCGAGACGCGGCGACCATCGCCGGTTGTAACGCCCCACAATGGGGACAGGGGCGGATGTCAGTGCCCTCCTCGACCTGACGAACGGACTCCCGCTCCGCGTTGATGGCGGCGTCCTCTTCGGTCTCGCCTTGTGCCTCGACCGCCCGCGACATCTTGTAACGAAATATCCCGCCACATCCTTCGCAGGTGTGTTGTTTCCAAGCGCGAGTCGTCGCCTTGGCTTTGAAGGTGGTCGCGTCCGCCATGCGTGTGGCTCCTTGATTCGTTCGTTCGCTAAACAGCCACATTAGAACCTAGTGAATCGAGCGGATTTGTGTA
The DNA here is from genome assembly GCA_038247815.1 of Tepidisphaerales bacterium. Lineage (GTDB taxonomy): Bacteria > Planctomycetota > Phycisphaerae > Tepidisphaerales > Tepidisphaeraceae > JBBRUM01. Next base: position 1,599 of record JBBRUM010000591.1, read on the forward strand.
CGAGAACGGGGAAGAATGCGTCGCGGCACATGTCGTGGGGTCTTGACCAGCTCCTGCCGGCGCGATTCGACCTGCCGTTTCACCCCATCAACGGATGCCGTTTATCAATGGAATGGAGTATGGACCGCTCGCACGCTCGCGGCGACGACACGTCCGTTGCGACAACTCGGCGTCGAGTGGGGCCGCCTTTCAATAAAACGCCAACCCCCCAATCTCTCCCGGAGTCTCCCGACATGGCCACCGCCACCGCGACCGCGACGTACCGCCAGCTTTACATCAACGGCCAGTGGTGCGACGCCGCCGGCGGCAAGCGGTTGAGCGTCCTCAACCCGGCCACCGAAGAGGCGTTCGCCGAGGTGGCGATGGGCGGCCGCGACGACTGCCGGCGGGCCATCGAGGCCGCGCACGCCGCCATGCCCGCGTGGATGAAACTGACCGCCTACGACCGCGCCAAGATTCTCAAGAAGACCGCCGAGTTGCTCCGCGAGCGGGCCGACAAATCCGCCCGCGACATGACGATGGAGCAGGGCAAGCCGCTGGCGGAATCGAAGGGCGAAGTGCTGCAAACCGCCGACACGTTCGAGTGGTTCGCCGAGGAGGGCAAGCGGGCGTACAGCCGGA
>JBBRUM010000592.1:0-2213 GCA_038247815.1 Tepidisphaerales bacterium
GACGACCGAACACCCCACCCCTGGACCATCCCCTTCACCCGCCAAATCGGCGTCACCAAAACCCAATCCCCGACCTCTCCACCAGTTGTACGCATGAACTCGGCAATCCCGTTCAGGCCTAGTCCAAACTGGACTGGACTCATTGCAGTGACAGATCTCACGAATAGGGATGTCATTTTACCCGGTTGTGACTTTTTCAAGATCGAGTGAAGATTTTCGTTGACACGAATTCTGATCAACTGTTAATCTCCCGCCTAGCTCCACAGCTCCACAGCTCCAGAGCGTTCTGGTATGTGTGGCATTTGCGAGCAAGCGTGGGGCGGGAGATCCATTATGTGGTCTAAGAACTGGTTGGCGTCGATGTTTGTTTTGGCGGCAGTTTTTCTGGGGCTTGGCGGGGTTGTGTTCGCTATCCCCGGCGCAGGGGGCGAGGGCGAGAAATACAGGTGCCCTCCTCAGTGCCCTGGTCCCAACGACACCGTCCCACTTAGATGCTTTACCGCTGCCAACGGTCAGCAAATCTGTATCCAAGACAACAGACCACTTCCATAAAACATTGAGTCTCCGTGGCGATATTTTGGGTGTCGCTACGGAGCTTCCTCGATCTCACCTCGGTACCGGTCAAAGTGCGTACAAGTTTTTGGAAGAAGCCCGACTATGAATCGTCATGCGGTAACAAGATGGGCGTTGATTTGCGGCCTGACGGGCCTGGGACTGGCTGCATACATTGTTCGGTTGAACTGGCGTCCCACGGTTCTCACGGAAACCGGCGAAGTCATTCGAGACCTGAGCCCTCTGCAGGCCAACGCGCTCGGCGGTGCCGAGGCAAAGCCACTTCGATTGAACTATCTGGAAAACCTTCCGTACTACCGCACAATTGAAATACAACGCATCAGTCAGGGCACCGGGGAAGCAGTCAAGACCATCCGCGAGATAATCAAAACAAATCACAGTGCCTTAGCCGACGTCTTGAAACAGTTGGACCGGACGGGCGGTGCGAATGAGAACGGCCTTGTCGACGCGGTGAATCGAGCGCTCCGCCGCGCATCGGGAGTGCTGCAATCAGAATACGAAAATGTCAATCCGGGTTCCGTTCTCCGCATACCCGCCCACCTGAGAACAGCGGTAAAGTCGCAGAAGCAATTGGATGACCCGGAAGTGATCCGCCAACTCTTTGCCGAACGATTCGAACAGTCCGCCCAACCAGACTCCCCCGAAAGGATCGTAGCGATCGCCTCAAGCTCACAAGGCTGGAGGGTTGGCGCAAAGTTCAGTGCGGCGGGACTGGACGAATCTGAAGTGCAGGATGCGTTGATGGCCGTCCTATCACCCGATGAAGCACGGAGGTTTCGCGGTCGCGCCATGCAAGCGTCTCTCGTGTTCAGCGCTCGTCCGGGGGAAGGTGGTGGAAAGACTGTTGCTGCGATTACTTTTGCTGTCATTGTTGAAGACGCTTCCGGCGACAGATACCCGCTTTGGATGACCTTCCGGCGGTACCGGGGTGACAAGATGTGGTGGCTGACGGGCGTCTATCGCGCCGTGTCAATCCAAGCCCTCTCCACGCCTCCCTTGGTGTACTAGGGTAACGAAATCAGGTGCCCCATGAATGATGCTGTTCGCACTTCTCCCGCCGCAGCGCGTGTCCATTGGTTCGCAGTTGCGCTGGTCACTGTGGTCTTCAGTTATGCTTTCGTGTCCAAGTTGGCGGATCCGGGGGCGCTGATTGCAGCTTTGTCCCGCAGCATCGAGGTGGGGTCTCCCCTGTGGATTCTTTCGGCTGTGGTCGTTGCACCGATGGAACTGCTGGTCGCGATCATGGTCGCAATTCCTTCCACTCGTCGGTCCGGATTAACGCTCGCGGGAGTTATGCTTGTTGCGTTTACAGTGTTTCTGATCACCAACCAGGTGAGAGGAATTCATGTGGACTGTGCCTGTTTCGGTTCGCTCTGGACTGCGGGCTCGTTTTGGCGATCCAACCTCGGGGGGGTGGTTCGAAACTCGATCTTGCTCGTGATCGTGTCGCTGGCGATCAACTGGCTTCCTTTTCAGGTCGCAAAGAGTCGCAAGCCGAGTCTGCCATCCCGTGCGCTTCCCGATGCTCCACACGTTCGCGCGTTCACCCTCGTTGAACTTCTGGTCGTCGTCGGAATCATCGGCATTCTCTTAACGCTCGTTTCGGGTCTCGCCGCGAGATCGCGTCAAAGTACTCAAGC
>JBBRUM010000593.1:0-2213 GCA_038247815.1 Tepidisphaerales bacterium
AGCCGAGAATGGGAGTTGAACCCACAACATCCGCTTTACGAAAGCGGTGCTCTGCCATTGAGCTATCTCGGCGGGGTCGTACAAGCCATTTTCGGCTTGTCGGGGTCGCAAGATTAGCACTCGGGCGGGCGGTGGACAAGCGAGGATGGTGTGTTTGCCCTGCCGCCGCACTGGACTCCAACGATTCTCCCGGCTAAGTTTCCCGACCGTTTAATGTCCGATTGGGAAAGGAGTAAACTGCAATGGGTAAGCCCCGCCGCCGCCGGAAAATCGGCAGCAAGAAGCGTAAGGCCCGGCGTGACCGCCGCAAGCGATAACATCGCCGAGGTTTCGGTCCGCGGTGTCGGCGAGCGATGTGCGCGCGATATGCAGCGCCCAGTCGCATCCAGATACACATTAGTTGATTCATAACACGACGCGGGGCGACCCGGGCTGGGCACATCCCCGCCCCTGGTCGCCCCGCTTGTTTTGACTTGGTCACACCAGCATGTCGGAACTCATCCCTTCATCCGCACACTTCGCCGACCACCTGCTCGGCGCTATCGCCGCCAAGAACTCCGTCGTCTGCGTGGGCATCGACCCCATGCCCGAGTTCTTCCCCAACGAGCTGCTCCCCCGCAGCCAAGACCCGCGCGACGTGCTCGACTGCGTCTTCCGGTTCTGCCAGGAGGTGCTCCGGGCGGTCGAGCCGTTCGCGGCGTGCGTGAAGTTCCAATCCGCCTACTTCGAGGTCTTCCACGGCGACGGCGTCGAAGCCTACCACTCGCTGGTCCAGGAAGCCGCCGACCTCGGCATGGTCACCATCGGCGACGTCAAGCGAGGTGACATCGGCACGACCTCGGCAGCCTACGCCCGGGCACACCTCGCCCCCATCGATGAAGACCACGGTGGCGACGGCGACCTCGCCACCCCCGACGCCATCACCATCTCCCCGTTCCTCGGCCTCGACACGATCGATCCCTTCATCGCAACTGCCAGTGAGCACGCAAAGGGCCTGTTCGTCCTTGTCCGAACGAGCAACCCGGGCTCCTCTCTCCTGCAAGACGCAATGCTCGCCGACGGTCGAACGGTTTCCGAAAAGCTCGCCGACGAACTCTCGGCTGTGGCCGCCAAGCACCTCGGGCAATCCGGCTACTCGTCCGTCGGCGCAGTCGTCGGCGCCACGCAGCCGCAGACGATGGTCTCCCTCCGCAAACGCCTGCCGCAGTCCCTCTTCCTCCTCCCCGGCTACGGCGCGCAGGGGGCCACAGCCGACATGACCCGCTCGGCGTTCACGGGCGGCCAAGGCGCGATCGTTTCCGCCTCGCGGTCCGTGCTTTACGCCCATCGCGAAACCAAATACTCCCACTTCACCGACTTCCGCGTCGCCATCGCCCAAGCCGCCAAGGACATGCGCAGCGACCTGAACAACGTCCTCGGCCGGGCATAAACCCCACCTATACTCCCGCATGTCAGGCAAGAAGGTGGTCATTGCGGCGGCGGTAGTGGCGGTTCTTGGATCTTCGGCTGGGATCGCGCTGGCGTGGCGGATGTACGGAATGATCCGTGGCACGCCCGCCCCGATGTCGTCGCCGGACCGCAGTCTGGTGCTGGTGCAATCCGTCACCGACTCGCGCGGCGAGGAGATAACGCACATGCGTGTTGCCTTCGAGATCCGCGACTCCAAGACCGACGCCGTGCTCTACACCCGCCAGACCCGCGCCTCCGCCCTCCGCAAGTGGGATCTCAACTGGATGGGCAACGACCGGGTCACCATGTACTCCTGGGAAATCGGCCGCCTGATCTGGCACCGCAGCCCCGACGGCACCTGGTCCGACGACCCCGCCAACAACGACCGCGTCTGGCCGCCCGTCGCCCCGGCTCCCACTCCCACCTCGGCCCCCACCCGATAGAATCCGCCCATGTCCCTTTCGAAGCTCACCGAAGTCTCCGGCAAGCGAGTGGTGGTCATGGGCCTCGGCCGCTTCGGCGGTCAGATCGCCGTCGCCCGGTACCTCGCCACGCACGGCGCACGGGTACTGATCACGGATGCCTCCCCGGCTGAGAAGCTCGCCCCCTCGGTCGAGCAGCTCAAAGACCTCGACATCGAGTATCGCCTCGGCGAGCACAAAGTCTCGGACTTCATTTCGGCAGACCTCGTCGCCACCTCCCCCGCCGTTCCCCCAGCCAACGAATTCCTCGCCGCAGCCCGCTCCGCCGGCGTCCCGATCGTG
>JBBRUM010000594.1:0-2209 GCA_038247815.1 Tepidisphaerales bacterium
AGAGCCGGTTTCTTGCGGCGGGGTCGGGTGAGTTGTTGACGGCTTCGGAGAGGCCGTTGAAGACGTCATCCGCTTGCGCGGGCAGGGCGGGGGCGGACTTGAGGAAGTTGAAGAGACCCATGTCAGGGAGACCTTTACGTGAAGGTAATAACAGAGTGGTGGAGGAGGATACATCGACACGTGGACATTTCAAGAAGCGAGTCGACTCGTAGGTATGCAGCCCTGCCGTCAGTGGCGACCGAACACGGCTCGTCGCCCGACTCTGCGCCGGCTTCGACATCAAACGAAACGGGCCGACGACTTGCATCGTCGGCCCGTCCGTTGAATCAGCTCAAACAGCTAATGAGTAGCGCCAATCAGTAACGGTAGTGGCCCGGCTTGTACGGCCCTTCCACCGGCACGCCGATGTACGCCGCCTGCTCGGCAGACAGCTCCGTCAGACGAACGCCCAGCTTGTCCAGGTGCAACCGCGCCACCTTCTCGTCGAGGTGCTTCGGCAGAACGTAGACGGCTTTGTCGTACTTCTTAAAGTTCGCGGCCAGTTCGATCTGGGCGATCGTCTGGTTCGTGAACGATGCCGACATCACGAAACTCGGGTGCCCCGTCGCGCAACCCAGGTTCATCAGGCGGCCCTCGGCGAGGATCAGCACCGACTTGCCCGTGTCCTTGAAGGTGTACATGTCGTACTGCGGCTTGATGTTCGTCCGCTTGACCTTGCCATGCTCCTCGAGCGTTTCGATCCCGGCCATGTCGACTTCGTTGTCGAAGTGCCCAATGTTGGCGACGATCGCCTTGTCCTTCATTTTGTGCATGTGCTCGGCGGTGATGATCTTGTAGTTACCCGTCGTAGTGATGAACAGGTCGGCGTACTCGAGGGTGTCCTCGAGGGTGAGCACTTGGTAGCCTTCCATCGCGGCTTGCAGCGCACAGATCGGGTCGATCTCGGTGACAATGACCCGCGCGCCCTGACCCTTGAGGCTCTGGCAGCAGCCCTTGCCCACGTCGCCGTACCCGCACACCACCGCCACCTTGCCCGAAAGCATCACGTCGGTCGCGCGGAACAAGCCGTCGATCAGCGAGTGCCGGCAACCGTACAGGTTGTCGAACTTGCTCTTAGTGCAGCTGTCGTTGACGTTGATCGCCGGGAACAGCAGCGTCCCGTTCTTCTGCATTTCGTAAAGACGGTGAACGCCGGTCGTCGTTTCCTCGGTCACGCCCTTGCACTTGGCTGCGGCCTTGTGCCACCGGGTCGGATTCTCCTCGAAGCACTTCTGCAGGAGCTTGAGAACTTCCTTGTATTCCTTGTTATCGGTGGTCTCGGGGCCCGGGACCTTGCCGGCCTTCTCGAACTCCAATCCCTTGTGGATCAGCATCGTGACGTCGCCGCCGTCATCGACGATCTGGTCGGGGCCTTCGCCATTGCCGAAGTCCACGGCGCGCTCGGTCGCCCACCAATATTCCTCGAGCGTCTCGCCCTTCCACGCAAAGACCGGAACGCCCTTGGGGTTCTCCGGCGTTCCGCCCGACTCGGGGCGGCCGACGACGACGGCGGCCGCCGCGTGGTCCTGCGTGCTGAAAATGTTGCACGTCGCCCAGCGGACGTCGGCCCCGAGGATCACCAGCGTCTCGATGAGCACAGCCGTCTGCACCGTCATGTGCAGCGACCCGACCACCTTCAGCCCCGCCAACGGCTTGCTCACGCCGAACTCCTTGCGGCAAGCCATCAGCCCCGGCATCTCGTCCTCAGCCAAAAACAGTTCCTTCCGGCCCCACTCCGCCAGCGAAAGATCCGACACCTTGTACTCCAGCGCGCCTTTGCGCACCGACTTCATCCGCGGTTCCGACATCGTTGCAGTGGACATGTTCCAATTCTCCAAAAAAGGGTTTGATTTTGACACTGAGTTCACATGGACGCAGAGCACAAATAGGCGGAATCGACAAACAACTAAAAAATGTATCGGCGAATTCCGTCCTTCAGGATTTGTTCATTGAAATTGATGAGTAACGTAGGGCGATGCCCTGTCGCCCGGAGATGGGACAGAATCTGTGCGCGGTGAATCGGAGCTATGGCGTTAATCGCCTTGAGCTCGACAATCACCTTGTCTGCCACCAAAAAGTCGATTCTCCCCGACCCCACTGAATGTCCCTTAAACCAGAGTCCGAATCCGTGTTGCCGGCTGAAGTTTAATCCCCGCTCCAGCATCTCGAT
>JBBRUM010000595.1:0-2206 GCA_038247815.1 Tepidisphaerales bacterium
AAGTATCGCTTGGTGGATTTCGCGCAATACGCCTGCTCGCCCGGCGTGAAGCAGCGGTCAAGAAACCGCTGCCCGTGCTCCTCGGCTAGCCGCCGCACCCGCGAGGTCTCCACGATGTCAATCCCGTGCCCGAGAACCATGGGTCAATCGTACGTCGCAACGCCACGAAGGGCACGAACCCGAAGTCGAAGTGCCAGAGGGAAGGCCTGCAAGTCGGCTTGGTGCAATGGCCCCTCTCCGACTTCATTCGTCGGCCGAACTCGCCCCTACTTCAGCAGCTCCCCCTCCTTCATCGCCGCCGTCACCGGCTTGCCCTCGACCTTGCCGGCAGGGATTTTCAGCACCTCGCAAGCCGTTGCAAAGGTGTCCTCCGTCCGGATCTCCAAGCTCACCGCCCGCGCCAGGTCGTAGGTCGCGCGCACCCCCGGTCCCCGGATGATCCACGGAATCGTGCGCGACTGGACGTTGTCAGGCCCGTGGACGCGTCCCTGCCCGCCGTGGTCGGCAGAAAGGATGATGAACGTGGTCCCGGCCACGCCCGTTTCCTCCATTGCCCTGAGCAGCTCGCCGATGTCCGCGTCGGTCCGTTCTAAGCAGGCGATCTGCTCGTCAGTCCCCCAGCCGAGCACGTGCCCCACGTTGTCCGTCTCGGGGAAGTGCACGAACATCACAGTCGGCTTGTTGCCTTTAAGAATCCGCACGGCTTTGCGGGTGACGCTGGCGTTGTCGATGGCGTCGTCGGTGGTGATCCAAGGGTGGTCGGATGGCCCCGGGCTTGTTCATTTGCGCGAATTTGCTCTTCCCCGCGACCAGCGCCGTCGAGTAACCGGCTTTCTTCGCGACTTCGAACAATGTCGCAGCCTTCGGATACACCATTTCCTTCAGGGGCAGGTCGGTATGCCAGAAAATCTGGTGCACATTCGGCGAGACGCCCGTGAGCATCGACACGTGCGACGGGAGGGTGACGGCCTGTGCAGTCGTCTTCGCCCACATCGAGTACGACCCCTCTCGCATCAAGCGGCGTAGGTTGGGCATGCCGGCGCGAAGGAGCAGGTCCGGCCTGCCCCCGTCAATCGAAATCACCAGCACGCGGTTGCCCGTCGGCCTGCCCCGGGAGGCTTGGGCGAACTGAGGCAGCGGGGCGGAGGCGGGGGGGGGATGGGTACAGGTTGACGACCGGTCTCCTGCCCCGCGACAAGCCCGATTCCGACAACAATCCAACCGGCGATCCGTACGAAAATACCTATACCCCCCTCCTAGGCACTTCCCCCCCTTTGCACAACGTTTACGCCCAGACCCTTGACACCCTTTAGCGCCACTCGAATATTGGACCCGTGAACACGCGCCCCCAGCCCACCGTCGATTCCACCTCCCTTCGCAGGCGTACCCTCGGACGCCTCACCCGAGCCGCCCTTTGGCTGGCGGCCGGCAGCGCGGTCGCACTCCCCCTCGCCGCCTGCCAGCCCCGCCCGCCCGCCCCGGCTAACCCCAATCCGCCCCAGCCGTCGGCGACCGTCCCGCCCGAGAACACCTTGCCCACCCCCGCCGATCCCGCCCCCAAGATCATCGAACGCGAAAAAATCGTCTACGTCGACAAACCCGGACCCGTCACCGACGAAGTCCTCGCCACCGTCGGCGACCGCAAGATCAGGTTCTCACAGATCCGCGAACCCCTACTCAAAGGCTACGGACTCACCATCCTGCTCAACGTCGTTCAACTCGAACTCGCCAAAGCCGAAGCCGAACGCCGCTCGCTGACCGTCGCCCCTGCTGACGTCGCCGTCGAAACCGACGCCACCACCGCCCAAATGTTCCCCGACGCTGAAAAATCAGACTATCCCCGCCTCCTCGAACAGCTCCTCCAACAACAACGCCTCACCCGCGGCGACTTCGACATCGCCATGTCCACCAACGCCTACCTCCGCAAAATCGCCTCCAGCCAAATCACCCAGCCCCCCTCCGAAGAAACCCTCCGCGAAGCCTTCAACGTCCTCTACGGCGAAACCGTCCGCGTTCGACACATCGCCGTATCCAACATGCAGGAAGTCGCCACCGCACAACAACGCCTCGCCGCCGGCGTACCCTTTGACGCCGTCGCACGCGAACTCTCCCGCAACCCCAAAACAGGCCCCGTCGGCGGCGAACTCCCGCCCTTCTCCCGCGCCGCCACCGACATCGCCCCCGTCTTCAAAGACACCGCCTTCAC
>JBBRUM010000596.1:0-2194 GCA_038247815.1 Tepidisphaerales bacterium
CCCGGCCAAGTACCGCGCCACGCCCCCCAGCCCGGCACCGAAAAACACCACGGCAAGCTTGGTCAGTTCCGTCATGGGTCGCAGGTTAGCAATATCGCTGCGGTCTGGCACGAACGGGAGGACACTGAGAACGCGATAAGAGCGTAAGCTTGGCACTGAAAGCAATTTAGGTCAGTTTTTGCCGTTCAGAAATCAATTCCGACCCTGCAAATGTTGGTCTATTGCCGGATTGCCGCCCAGATGATCGATCGCTCGGGGTGCTCGGCGCCCCCTCTGGTCAGGTGTCGCGGAGTTGCTTGGGCGGTGAGTTTTTGCGGTAGGTGGTGGGGCAGTCCGGGGGGGAGATCGAGGCGGACGTGGGTTCCTCGGACCCTGCCTGTGAGGGGGTAAATCTTGCGGCCGATTCGGAGCTCGCCGCGGAGGAATTGAAATTGGCGGCGGAGGGTCAGTTGCCCGTGGAAACGGCCGGCTGGCGTTTGGAAGAAGCAGCGGTAGTTGCCTTCGACCCAGGCGGGGACGATCCAGAGCATCACCGGGCGGTGCTTAAAGTCGATCTTTTCATCCGGAAGCCAGTCGGCGATTTCGAACTGGTTGGCGATGATTCGGGTGCCGGGGCGGAGCTCCCAGAGAAGCTTGGGCCGAAGTCGGCGGTTGATCGCGGGCAGGAGGTACAGGGCGACGACGGTGGCCGGGCGGAGGTCGATGTCGAAGAAGCTCTGGCGGCGGAACTCGATGAGGTTTTTGAGCTCGGTGTTGCGGAGGTTGTGGTGGCACTCGCGGAGGCGCTCGAGGTCGATGTCGATTCCGAGGGCGCGGGCGCCGAGCTTGGCTGCGGTGATGACAATTCGCCCATCTCCACAGCCGAGGTCGAAGAGGTAATCCCCCTTGGTGACCTTCGCCATTTCCAGCATCTTGTTGACGACGTGCTGGTCGGTGGGGAGGTAGGGCACGTCGCGGTCGCCGTGGAACTTGCCGGCGGAGTCGGGGCGGTGTGCGCCTGGGTCGGCGACGAAGGTGATGGCAGCGGTCGCCGGGTGTGGGTGGGCGGCGGCGGAATGCCTCACAGTAGCCATGGGCGGGTCCTAGAACTTTGGGGCGCCGGTTTCGGCGTTGTACCACTGCCCGCGCTTGAGACTGACCTTGCGCAGCCCGGCGGCCTTGCAGGCGATGATGAGCTGTTTCTCGACACCGGCCAGAAGAAGCTGACGAAGCTCGAAGAGATGACTAGCTGAATCGACCAGGACGGTGAGGGTTCCCTTGGAGAACCCGTCGAGGCAGGTGTGGGATTGGAACATGTCGGGGACGAGTGTTAGCCAGGCGCGGGCGATGCCCTCGAGCTTCGGCTGGCGGCGCTGCACGCCCTGCTTGAAGAACGCGACCATGTCTCCGCCGATGGCGGGCGGTGCCGGGCGGGCGACGGACTTGTACTTCGTCAATCTGCGAAGCAGGGCGAGGTCCGGGTCGGGTGGTCGGGGGTGGTTGGGCATGGGGGTCAATCGCCGAAGTTGACGTTCCGGGGGGTAAGGTCTTTGTGGCAGACGCCGAATTCATCGCGAAGGCGAAAGTACAGATCGATTACCGCTTGCTGCCTGTCGCCAAACAGTTGCTCAAGTTCTTCCATCCACTGGTCCTCACCTCCGGGGATATCGGAGTCATCATCAAGTTCGGCCGAGGCAAAGTCGAGCACATAGGGCGGTTGAACCATCGTCATTTCGATCACGCTTTGGGAGTCGTCACAGGCGATCAGCCTGGGGACGGCAAACCCAAGTACTTCAGACACATTGTGCTCGTCGAGTCTTCGATAAGCCAATAGTTCGCGGTTGTACGGATCGACGCCGCCAAAAACCTTCACCGCCGTCGCCCTGGAAGTCGAAAAGACATAGCCTTGATGGCCGCATCCGAGTACAACAAGCTCGGTCCGGTCCCCGACGTATCTGGACGCAATCTTCAACGCTTCTTCTTCCGTCATGATTATCATTCCGCAGAACAAGACCGGTTTTTCGGCTCGGGTCCGCATGTGGATGTCCGTGGTGGACGTTCGTGAAGCGACGGGGGGAGTGGCCGTGCAGATGACGGTTGCGTTGTCGCACTCCGGAGGCACGTTTGTCATTGCCTCCGAGCCCGTCGAGTTGCCGCCTTGTGACGCCGATCTTGTGTACACGATCGACGAGCGACGGTTTGAGCGGCGGGTTCG
>JBBRUM010000597.1:0-2182 GCA_038247815.1 Tepidisphaerales bacterium
CGTGACGGCGGGAAATTTTTCGGCCGCGAGCTCCACCGTCGCGTCCGAGCAAGTCGTCGGCGCGGCTGCCATCGGTTTGGGTGGAGACTGCCGGTGAGTCGGCACCCTCGACGGGGGTCTGGGGTGACGACGTTGGCGGGGACGACAGCGCCGTGGGCGGCGCTGTGGGCGGCGCTGTCGAAGGCACCGTGGGCGGCGCTGTAGATGTCGCTGTCGGGGACGACGGCGACATCAGTTCTGCGATTTGTTGCGACATTCGATTCATGCTGAGTTAGACCTCCTTGGGGGCTAATTCAGTGATACCCCAACGGAGACAGCGTGACCGTCCGCGTCGGCCGGGGAGGAATCTTTTCTCTATTTCCAGCGATGCAATCGATTGTATTTATAATTCTTCCAATTTTCTCGCGGCGGAACAAAACCGTGTGCGAAAAGATGAAACAGCTTGTTGCGTCGTCTTTTGGGGTCGCAATGGCAACTAGGGAAGCGACTTCGATCGAGGTTTATGGTGCAGGAATCAGCAAGAATACATCATATCATCTTATTGCTATCATGATGAGGTTGTTCTCCCTTGCGTGCAAGTACGTTGCCAGGGCGGAGAAAAGACGGAGCTCGGTCGGGGAGGTCACCAGCTCATATGGAGCGTTCTGGTTGAGTCGGCTGGGGTCGGCGTCGAGTCGTTGGGCGGCGAGCAGCTCGCGGACGTAAATCTCCTGGAGTCGGTCGGCACGGATCTTGTCCTCGAGGAGCATGAAAGCGTTACGGTCTTGGTGGAAGCGCGGGCAGGTGGCGGCTGCGGTCCAGAGATCGGCGCGGTCGCGGCCGCTGGTGTTCGGGGCGCCGTAAGTGTTCATGCCGACGAGGTCGGAGTCGCCGATCATCACGCCCGTCGCGGACACCTTCAGGCCGTCGACCCTCCCCAGCGGCTGCCGAGCCAACTGAGTGCGGCCCACGCGCCCCCTGCAAAGAACATCTTGCAGGGGGAAGACTGTCGATTGCTGCGGTGTCCCGCTCGGCCTGCCCGCATCGGCCGTCGCAAGAATCATTACAACAGGGTGTCGGCGTTGAGCGGCTGAAGGGGAGGGGTCGAGGCGGCCGGCAACCACGTGGTGTGAAGTCAGAAACAGGGCTCTGTCATTACGTACGGGGGCGGCGGGTGGCGGGAGGTCTTAGCATCAGATCACGGTGGAGCAGCCGGGCGAGGGCTTCGATGAGGCGCTCGCGGTCTGGGGACGACGGTTCGGGGGTTGGGTCGGGGGCAGGAGGACTGGCTGGGGCGGCTGGGGCGGCGGGAGTCTGCGGGGTTGAGGGAGGTGTTGGGGGCATGGGGTTCCTTTAAGTTTGAGGGTCAATAGAGATGCAAACACGACCCCCGATGAGCACGGACTCCGTGCGCGTCGGGGTGTACGGAAAGGCAAGCCGATGGCCCCACGACGGGGCCATCGGCGGCGGCTTGAACGATTGAAAACGGGCGGACGTCGGAGACGGCGGTGACGACCCGCCGGCAGCCGGCGGGTCGGACGGCGACGCGAGCGCGGTGGCGAAGTGGGGAGCGGTTACTTCGGCAACAAGTCGTTTTCTCGGGCGAAAAAGTAAATCGCCAGGGCACAGAACAGCTTCATCTCCGTTTTGGCGGTAAAGAGCTCGAAGACGTCGCAGTGGGTGAGCCGGGCGGGGTCGAGGTCGAGTCGTTGGGCGGCGAGCACTTCGCGGACGTAGATCTCCTCAAGCCGGTCGGCACGGATCTTGTCCTCGATGAGCGAGAAAGCGTTGCGGTCCTGATGAAACAGCGGGCAGGTGGCGGCTGCCGTCCAGGTCCAGAGATCGGTGCGGTCGCGGCCGGCGGGGAGGTCGGCTGGGAACTGCGTGCCGTTCCAGAGGTGGTGGGCGACCAAGCCGTTGTCGACACGGCGGGCGCCGAGGATGTGCTCGAACGCCAATACGTCGCCGCGGCGGGCGTGCCAGTAGCGGTTCTGTTCGGGGGTAAGACCGAGGTGATCGGCGGTGGGTTTGGGCTTGTGGGGTCGACGCGGGGAACTGCCTTCAGGCATGTAGAACTCCTTGCCGCACCGGGGTGAGCCGGGCGGGCTTGGTGGGGGGGAGACAATGAAGACACCCCGCAACGCTGCGGGGTGGGGGGAACGGGGAACCGGTGGGGTTGGGTCCCGGGGCGGAGATACGGACA
>JBBRUM010000598.1:0-2175 GCA_038247815.1 Tepidisphaerales bacterium
AGGTGACGCCAGACTTCTTCGCGGTTCGGGGGGCGTTCGAAATGCGGGGTGTACTCGGCGTACAGCGCCTCGAAGTGGTGCGTGTAGGGAAGGTCGTCAGCTGTGCGACCGATTTTAGAGTAGATCGGGATGAGTTTGTCGTGTTTCGGCGAAAGGCGCGGTTCGACCCCGGCGAACAGTGACCCCGCAGCCGCTGACCCTGTGTCGATCGCCCCGGCCGACGCCTGCTCCCGGGACCGGTCGAGAAGCATGAGCACCGTGCCGAACGGGTCTTTGACGACTGCCGTTCGACCCCTGCCGCCGGTCTTGGGCACGCCGGGGAATTTAAGGCGAAGTTGCTCTCGTTGTTCGAAGATTTCGGCTACGTCACTGACGCGGAAGTACACCCCCATTTCGGGGAGGTCGGGCGACTCGTGGAGCACAAGCTCTGCGTTGCCCGAGAGTTCGAACGCCGCCAGCGACTTTTCGTGTCTGACGAGGCGCATGCCCAGCACGTCGCGGTAGTAGACGACGGCGGCTGCGACGGCGGGAACGCGGATAACGACACGGTCGATGCCCTGGAGCATGGGAGAATGGTAGCGGGGCGGGGGGGTGGGAAACGGGGGGCCTATTTGAGTGGGGGCAGGTTTCGGATGGCTTCGTCGGCGTCGCCGTTACCGAAACGGGCGGTTTCGTAGGCGCTCAGGAACGGGGTCGCGAGGGCGTCGTTGCCGACGTGCTCGCGCCAAGTCTTGCCGGGGGGGCAGGGGGTGCCGCGTTTGGCCAGCCAGGTTTCAAAGTGGCGGGCCGCGGCGAGGAGGCGGGGGTCGAGGGGACGGATGGAAGGTCTGGAGATGGGCCCGCCGGTTCGATGTGCGCGAAGCCATTGGACGGCGTAGATGACGGCGAAGGCGGCTGCGACGCAGATGACGAGGCGGAGTAGTCCGAGTTGGAAAAGGAGCTCGCGGAGTCTTGCGGGCTGGTCGGTCAACCACTCCCAGACCCTGCGTGCCGTGCCGACCTCTCCGAAGAGTTCCGGGGGGCGGCCGGAGGACGGGGTTGCGTCGACGACGGTCCACCCGCGGTTTTCGATATAGACCTCGGCCCAGGCGTGGGCGTCGCGTTGTCGTACGACGGTTCCGTTGCCGTCGGGTTCGTAGGCGTAGAAACCGGTGACGAACCGGGCGGGCAACCCGACCGCGCGCGCCATGATGACGACGGCGGAGGCGAAGTACTGGCAGTGGGCGGCGCGGCGGTTGAGGATGAAGTCTGAGAGGGGCTCGCCGTCGGGCTGGTAGCTGAGGCTGTACTGGTTGTTCGAGCGGAGGTGGGCGGCGATGCGGGCGATTTTTTCCTCGGGTTCTGCGTCGCCGGCGACGGAGATGGCGATGTCGCGGACGCGTGGATCGACCTCATCGGGCCACCACTTGAGTGCGGCGAGTTCGCCGCCGTTGGGCGCCGGGAGCATGGGGGCGAAGATGCCCTCGCCGGAGATTCGGACGTTCCAAGAGGGTGCCAATGAGCCTCGGACGACTCGGAGGGAAAAGGTGCCGTCGACCTCGACGGGTGCGCCACCGGTTTCGGGGGAGACGTCGATTCCGACGGCGTCCGCGGGGACGATGAGCAGGCCTTGGATGTCGGAGGAGAGCGAAACGACGCGGAGGGCGCGTTCGCGTTCGCCGCGGGTGGGGTTGCCTCGGAGGTCGGCGGCGGCGATTGGTTTGTAGGAGCGTTCGGATTCGCGGGGGAGCCATGCGCCGTCGAGGTAGGCCCAATATGCGATGGCGCGGAGATGGCGCTCGCCGCTGAAGCCTTCGAGACGTAGGACGCGTTGTGCCGAGGCGGCGGGGTTGAAGATTCCCTGGAGGCGAGGGGACATCGCCAGACCGATCTGGCCGCGACTGGGGTTGAACTGGGCTTGCAGGAAGTTGACGGCCCAGGTGGAGACTTGGCGGTCGAAGACTTGGACGGCTGATACTGCGGCGAGGCCGATGCCCATGGCGATGGCGAGGGCGGCGAGGCGTTTGCCCTGAAGTAGGCGACTGGGTCGCGGGTGATGCGGAAGTGGGGATCCACTGCCGGAGGGGCGAGCGGAGTGGGGCATCTCGATGAGGTTCATGCGTCGGACGACGCCGAGCGCGGCGATGATCCACAGCGGAACGGCGACGGTGACGACTGCGCGGTCGAAGGTGTTGC
>JBBRUM010000599.1:0-2171 GCA_038247815.1 Tepidisphaerales bacterium
CGCGCCGATGAACCCCCACCGGTACATCACCCCGTCCATCGGCGACGCCCTGCGTGATTACCTCGGTGGCAGCGACCCGTCTTCCCAGTCGGTGTGGCGCTGCCCGGCAGCCGGCGACAGGTTCAAGATGGTCGTGGCGCAAAGGCAGGGCGAAGACTCGATGTCCTCCGCCTCGGCGGACTCGGCGTGGTATTCGAACTACTTCTACATGGCCACGAAGCAATACTACTTCGCCCACAACGCAGGCACTTGGACCGCGTTCATGGGCCGCGACTGGATCGTCCGGAACGTCGCGGGAATGAGGACATCGCAGCTCAGCACCCTCAAGCGAGAGCCCAGTTCGGAGATCGTCACCGTCTTCGACCTCAAGCACTTCTTCCACTCCCCCGACCAACGCTGGGACATTTGGTCCACCCCCAACAGCTACGGCGGGGCAGCCAACATGTATGCCCGCGGCGCGAAGAAGGCCAAGTTCTCAAGCAACTTCGCCTTCCTCGACGGACACGCCGAGATGCGCGAGTTCGGCGACTCGATGTCCTACATGGCCCAGCTCCACGCGCCGATCAAGCAAAAGTGGTACGGCGTCGACTGGGACACCACCTTCGCCAACGAATACGTCACCGACCGCTTCCCTCAGCGATAATTTCCCCAGGGCGTGATTCCCGCCGCCGGTCTCTGCGGCGGGCATCACCGCGGATTTTGGCGGACCACACAAGAAAGTGAACCATGGATACGCTCCGGATGTTGTTGCTGACGGTGCTGGCTGGGGCAATCCTGCCTAGTTGCGCGGAGAACAGGGGCGGTAGCCCCGCCGCCCCGACCGGCCCGACGACGCGCGGGATCGTCTCCGGCGTCTCCGACGACTGGGGCATCCTCGGCGTCATCCGCACGAAGTTCCCCGGGGTGCGCCAGCTCTCAACCACCGGGCTCGAGTTAGAACTGGCCGGCGGTAAAAAAATGGTGCTTCTCGATGTTCGCAAGCGCGAGGAGTTCGACGTCTCCCACCTGCCCGGCGCGGTACACATCCCGCCCGGACTCAGCGGGGAACAGATGGCCGCCAAGCTCGCCGCCCTCGGCGTGGGGAAAAACGACGCCATCGTCGCCTATTGCTCCGTCGGCTACCGGTCTTCGTCGTGCGCCAAGAAGCTCGACCAAGTAGGTTTCACCGACGTTGCCAATCTGGAAGGCTCGATCTTCCGCTGGGCCAACGAGGGTCGCACGGTGGTGAAAACCGTGGAAGGCAAGGAAGAGCAGGCGTCGGAAGTACATCCCTTCGACCCCACGTGGGGCAAGCTTCTGCGGTCTGACATGCACCCGGCGGGGAAGTAATTGAATTTTATCAAACTAATGCGAATCCGCCTGCCCGCCGATGCAATCGGTTGGGCGGGCACTTTTTTGCCTAAGCTTTTGGTGCTTTGATGTGCAATAAAGAGGGGGGGGTGCACGCTTTAGGTCGATGGATAGGTGTCCCGACTTGGAGGTTGAAACATGGCCAGACCGCTCCACCCGCAGTTGCTTCCGTTTGTCGCCTCCGAGGGGGACGCATGGGACGACCTCAAAGCCGCCCACCTCCTGCAACGCGCCGGCTTCGGCGGCACCCCCGCCGAGCTCGCAAAGGTCCGTCAGATGGGAATGGAAAAGGCGGTCGACTGGCTGCTCGACTTTCCCGAAGCGCCGATCGACGAGATTCAGCCCGGCGGCGGGCCGGATCTGTCGTCCATCGAGGGGTACCCCAAGAACTTCAACGAACAGCGAAAGCTCTTTCAGGGCAAGACCGATCAGGAACGCATGCGCCTCCGCCAGGAGCTGCAGCGCGGCAACCGCGAAGCCATGGGCAAGACCATGGGCTGGTGGATGGAGCGAATGGCCAACGGGCCTTACCCGATGCACGAAAAGCTCGTGCTCTTCTGGCACGGGCATTTCACCACCGGTGCCCAGGAAGAACGCCGAGCCTCGCTGATGTGGCAGCAAAACGAGCTGCACCGTCGCATGGCCGCGGGAAACTTCCGCGAGTATGTCCGGCAGATCAGCCGGGACCCCGCGATGCTCGACTATCTCAACAACTCGCAGAACAAAAAAGAACACCCCAACGAGAACTACGCCCGCGAGCTCATGGAGCTCTTCACACTCGGCAGAGACCAGTACACCGAGAACGACATCAAGGAAGCCGC
>JBBRUM010000600.1:0-2161 GCA_038247815.1 Tepidisphaerales bacterium
GGGGGCCTGCAGGGGCGGTGGCAAGTGTGCGGGTCGGGGGAATGTTCTTCGTCGGACCGGGGGTGGCGGTCGACCGGCACTCGGCGGCGGCGGGCGTCCGCGACCAGTTGCTCCAACGCCGGGGCGAAACCGCCTTATTGCTACTACCTGTGGATCAGCCGGAACTCGTTCGACTTGCGTACGACTGGGGGGCGCGGAACATCGAAATCCACGTCTTGCAGGTA
This sequence comes from Tepidisphaerales bacterium, assembly GCA_038247815.1. GTDB lineage: Bacteria > Planctomycetota > Phycisphaerae > Tepidisphaerales > Tepidisphaeraceae > JBBRUM01. The sequence goes on from JBBRUM010000600.1 coordinate 225, forward strand.
CGTGGAAGTTACACGCCGGTGAACGGGGTGGCGCTTCCGACGTTCCTGCCTGAGTCGTTTTGACCCGTCACCCGAAAGGCGAAAGTTCGACCGGTTACTTGTTGAACCGCGCTTCGGCGACTTGCCAGTTGATCACGTTCCAGAACGCCGAGATGTATTCGGGGCGGCGGTTTTGATACTTGAGGTAGTAGGCGTGTTCCCAAACGTCCATGCCGATCACGGGGAAACTGCCTTCCATCAGAGGCGAATCTTGGTTGGCCGAGGAAACGACTTCGAGTTTGCCGCCCTTTTTGTTCAGCCACGCCCAGCCGGAACCGAAGCGCGTCGCGCCGGCTGCGGCGAAGAGTTCCTTGAACTTGTCGAACCCGCCGAAGGTCGAGGTGATGGCGGCTGCGAGGTTGCCGACGGGCACGCCGCCCGACTTGCCGACGGGGCTGATGACTTCCCAAAAGAGCGAGTGGTTGTGGTGTCCGCCGCCGTTGTTGCGCACGGCCGTCTTGATGTCCTCGGGGACTACGGCGAGGTTGCTCGCGAGGAGGTCCTCGATGGACTTGGCTTCGAGGGCGGGGTGCTTGGCGATGGCGGCGTTGACGTTGGTGACGTAGGCGTTGTGGTGCTTGCCATGGTGGATTTCCATGGTGGCTTTGTCGATGTGGGGTTCGAGTGCGTCGGTGGCGTAAGCGAGGGGGGGCAGTGTGAAGGCCATGGTTGTCTCCTGAAGTGAGTTGGTTGGTTTAGACGATTGATGGGAGCGTAGCGCGCCGGAACCGGGGGGGCCAACGCATGAGGGAATGAGGTGTTACTTCGTCAACGCGTGACGGGGGCGTCTGACGCGGGGGCGTCTGGCTCGGGGGCGTCTGACGCGGGGCCTCGCGGTGCAGAGGCGGCGGCTTGCTTGCGGGTGCGGCGGCGGGAGTGGAGGACGAACCAGACGCCGAGTGCAACGGCGACGATCAGCCCGCCGATGAGGAACCAAGTCTTGCCGTGCTCCACTTTGGCCATCAACGCGGGGAGATTCTTTCCGAGGTAGAAGCCCAAGAGCATGAACAGTCCGCCGGAGACGATGGCGGCGATGCCATCGGCGATGACGAACTTGACGCGGTTGAATTGAATCGTGCCGGCTGTAACGACCATCGCGGCGCGGATTCCGGCGAAGAGCCTACCGAAACCCACGACCCAGATGCCATACCTCTCGAAGAGCTTTTCGACCCGGTCAAGTCGTGAGAGCGTGATGTGGTTTCCGATGAAGGGGAGACGCGTGATATTTCTGCCGTATCGGCGGGCGATGTGGTAGAGAATCAGGTCCCCCCCGATGATTCCGGTCCACGCCGCCAACCCGGCGAGTGGCCAAATCATGTGGCCAGACGCGATCAGCGCCCCGGATACAATCAGCGGAATGTCCTCCGGCACGGGCAGCCCCAGCCCGCACGCGAGAAGCACCCCCAGCAGCGCGAAGTATCCGCCGGCGATTAGCCAGTGCTGAATCTGCGAGGGGTCAACGAGGGCGAGGACATCGAGCATGGGCTGTTGAGCGTAGGGATTCGACGCGGGGGGTTCCTTGCCGAGGCGGGGGCGACTGCTAACCTGAAACGCATGAAGCCCCCCCCACCACGGCCGCCCCGGGACGGAAGTCGCAAGTACCACGACCGCGTGGCGCGAAAATACGACGCAATCTACGAAGACCCCTTCTGGCAGTTCCACGACGAAATCACCTGGGGACTGATCAAACCCTTTCTCCCCCGCACCATGCCGGCGGTGTGCGCCGACCTGGGATGTGGAACCGGCAAATGGGGACTCAAGCTCCTCAAAAGCGGGTTTGAGGTGACGTTTCTCGACCATTCGGCGGCGATGGTGGAAGAGGTGCGGAAGAAGCTCGAGAGCAACCCGCGGGCGAAGAAGGCGACGCTGGCGGTGGGCGACATTGTGGGAATGCCCGA
>JBBRUM010000601.1:0-2142 GCA_038247815.1 Tepidisphaerales bacterium
ACTCTGTCCGTCCCGTCGCGCGAATCGTCGTCGACGACAATCAGCTCGTAGAGGGTATCGGGAAGTGCAGCGGCGAGGCGTTTTGCCAAAAGTGGCAAGTTGGCTGCTTCCCGCAACGTGGGGACGATAATCGAGAGTTCCGGGGATTCCGAGGTAAGTGCCGGCGGGGTTGTCGGAGAGGGGTGTGACACGGTGACGCGGAGTTTACACGCGGGTCGGGGCGGTTACCTTGTCAGACCCCATACCCACCGGAGATCCTGCACACATGGCACACGACGACATTCGAATCGGCACGCTCTGTCCGCCCAGCAAGGGCGTTTCATACCTCAAAGCCCTCGTAGGCTTGGGGTTTGAGAGCTTACAGTTTAACTTCTGGGAAAAGATCGACGTCGACCTGAAGGTCTGGAAAAAGCAGGCAGCCGAGGCGATGGGCGATAGCGCCGTCTGCTCCTCTCTGGGCATGTTTGGCAACCCGCTGATGAAACCCGATCAGGTCAAGTCCTGGGAGAAGTGCATCGACTCGGCGCGGGATTTCGGCTGCGACCTCGTCTGTGGTTTCGCCGGGGCGATCGACGGCAAGCCGGTGACCGACAGCCTCAAGCAATACAAGAAGGTCTGGGGTCCCCTCGCCAAGCGCGCCGAGGACAAGGGCGTGCGGATCGCCTTCGAAAACTGCGACATGGGCGGCTGGCACCACTCAGCCAGCTGGAACATCGCCCACGCCCCGAGCATGTGGGAAGCCATGTTCAACGAGGTCGACAGCCAGGCCATCGGCTTGGAATGGGAGCCCTGCCACCAGATGGTCAGCCTGATCGACCCGCTGCCACAGCTTCGCAAATGGGTGCACCGGATCTATCACGTCCACGGCAAGGACGCGACGATCGACTGGGCCTCCCTGCGGGAAAACGGCCTCCGCGGCGGCAAGCCCTACGTCTGGCATCGCACGCCCGGCTTCGGCGACACCAACTGGACCGACGTCATCAGCATCCTCCGGATGGCGAAATGGAAGGGCTGCATCGATATCGAAGGCTGGCACGACCCCGTCTACCGCGAGGAGCTCGAAATGACCGGCCAAGTCTTCGCGATGGAATACCTCAAAAAGTGCCGCGGCGGAATGTTTGTTCCCAACCCGAAATAGTCCGACCGATCACGGTTTCCCCTCCGCCAAGAACCTCGCCACCAGCGACCGAGCCCACTCGGCGTCCTCGGCGTCCAACGGCGGGGTGGGCGGCTGGGTGTAGTCGATGTCGCCGTCATATCCACCGGCAAAGTAAATGCGGTCGATCAGCGGCTGAAGGTCAAGTGGAATCTCCGCGTCTACCGGGCGAAGCGGGACGGGCACCACTGGAATAGCTGCCCGGAGTGAGACCGGAAAGATCTCCCAGTCATTGGGCTCAGTAGCGCAGTGGACGCTAATGAGGTGGGGGGTTCTCGAGTCAGCGGGCATCTGGAGTTGTCCGAACTCCATGGACTCACGCGTCGGCCAGCGGAGGAGGTCGATCTCCACGAGGTTGATTCTCCCCCGCCGATAGACGTCGAGTTTACGAAGGTAGTCCCCGTTGCCGCGCCCGGACTGCTTGTTGACCGGCGAGAGAATCTCGATGGCAGTCACCACCCGGTTCTTCTCCGTGGAATCGAGAATCACGACGCGCTTCTGTGTCGGCAAGTTTCTCTTGACGTGCAAGATCACCGAGTGCGGTCCAGCCGGCGTTAACACGGCCTGCGGCCGTGTCGGCGCCGCCGTCCGTTGAGAGTGCGATACGACCACGTCGGGGCGAAGTCCGTACGGGTAGTCCTCCACATCCGACGCGATCGAAACGTCCTCCTCCGACCGCGCCCGCAATCCCGGCGGCAACGCCGGGCCCAACGCATCGGCGATGAACGCAACGAGCTTTACCTGCACGTCCGTCTAAGACGCCTCGAGGTAGGGATCCATGCCCGGAAACGGAGACCGCATGCTCCGACTGTACCTCACCCCCGGTCCAACCGCCTGAAAAACCGGGAAGGTGCGCCCTCACCCGCGACTCAGTATCCCGGCAGGTTGGCCTGCACCAGCACGCGTCCGTCAGCCAGTGTCTTCAGCCTCGCCGGGTACGTTCGCAGCATCACTCCCGGCGCATCCCGCAGGCTGCCGTCGGTCAG
>JBBRUM010000602.1:0-2140 GCA_038247815.1 Tepidisphaerales bacterium
CACATCCCTTGAAGACCTAGGCAATATCGCCGCAGCCGAACTGCTCTTACTCACCCGCGACGCGAAGTTTGACACCGTCGAAAGGGAAACCACCAAGGGCCGGAAAGACGGATGGATCGTCGACCAACTCGGCGGAGCCTTCACCTTACGCCCGGCTTCCCGCAGGCCTCGGCGACGCCGACCTCAAACCCGCCGCAAAGACCAAGATCCTCGCCCACTGCGACGCCGCCATACAAGACGGCGGCGGCAATGCCTTCGGCTTGACCGTTGAGATCAGAGACATGCCGCTCATCGGCCCCGTCGGAGCGTTTCAAGATACGGGCAGGGAATCGCGGGTGCTCCCCCGCGCCCACTCTCTCTCGAACGACAAAAAGTACCTCAGCGCAGCCGTTCGCGCGAACAACTTCACCCTCGGCGTTAACCCCTCGAATCAGGCGTTCACCACCGGCGTCGGATTCAACCCCGCCCGTGCCCCGCTGCACATGGACTCGCGGATGACGGGCCAATCCGCCCCGATTGGAATAACCGTTTATGGCCCCCACGACACCGACTCGCTCCCCGGATTTTTCAACGTCAGCGAGGTGGGTCCACATCTGGCACCTCACCAACCACACCGTCCCCCCCTCGCGCACTTGGCCGACCACCGAGTCGTACACCGACATGTACCTCTGGCCAATGATCACCGAGTTCACCATCGAGCAGACCATGGGGCCCGCCAGCTACTGGTGGGATTACCTCGCCGCATGCGGAAGCAAGTAGCTTGCCCCCGCTCGGCAAAACGCGATCATCTCCCCCATGCGAATCCATCCACACTCCAAGGTCGTCTTCATCGGCGACTCCGTCACCGACGCGGGGCGGGTTCAACCCGTCGCCGAGGGACTTTTTGACCCCCTGGGTCGCGGCTATGTCACCTTCATCGACGCGCTGCTCACCAGCTCCCTCCCGGCGGCCGGCTTGCGCGTGGTCAATGTCGGCACGAGCGGCAACACCGTTCTCGATCTCGCCGCCCGATGGGAGAAAGACGTCGTCGCCCAGAAGCCCGACTGGCTGTCGATCATGATCGGGATCAACGACGTCTGGCGGCAATTCGACCTGCCCCGGATGCCCGAGACCCACGTCCCGCTGGACGTGTACGAGAAGACGCTGACCACCCTCGCGCAGTCCACCCGACCGAAGGTCAAGGGGATGGTCCTCATGACCCCTTTCCACATCGAGAACCTCGTTGACGACGCCATGCGAAAGCGAATGACCGAGTACGCAGACGTTGTTCGCACCCTCGCCCCGAAGGTCGACGCCGTTTTGGTCGACACTCAGCTGGCCTTCGACGGCATGCTCGCCCACATGCACTCTTCCGCCATCGCGTGGGACCGGGTTCACCCCAACCAGTCCGGTCATATGGCCATCGCCCGGGCTTGGCTGAAGGCAGTGGGGTACGCGTGGTGAACCCGAAAATTAGTGCCCAAAGTTGACACCCGCCCTAGCCGATGTACTGTTGAGTATCGATGAACGTGGCCCCGACCCTGCTTTCGCTTTCGCTTCTTACCCTTAAACAAAGGTCGTAGGGCGTCGTTCGCACATCTGAACGAAATAAACCAGCAAGCCCTGCGACCCAACGGTCGCGGGGCTTTTTCCTTTCCCGCTTAGGACATCACCATGACAAACCCGCCCACAACGCCCGCCCACAACATCCGCATCTTTGATACCACCCTTCGCGACGGCGAGCAGTCGCCGGGGGCGACGCTGACTGGCCCGGAGAAACTCGAGATCGCGCGCGCCTTGGAATCGATGGGCGTCGACATCATAGAAGCCGGTTTCCCCATCTCCTCCGACGGCGATTTTGAGTCCGTCCGCGCCATCGCACTGGAACTCAAGAAAGCCATCGTCTGCGGCCTCGCCCGCTGCACGCCCAAGGACATCGACCGCGCCGGCGAAGCCCTCCGCGGCGGCCTCCGCACCCGGATCCACGTATTCTGCGCCACATCGAAGATCCACCGCGAGCACAAGCTCCGCAAGGGCAAGGTGGAGATCCTCCGCCTGTCCGTCGACTCCATCAAGCACGCGAAGTCGTTCACGCCCGACGTAGAGTTCTCCCCAGAGGACGCCAGTCGGACCGAGCTGGAGTTCCTCGAGGAGATCGTCG
>JBBRUM010000603.1:0-2138 GCA_038247815.1 Tepidisphaerales bacterium
ACGCTCCAAACCCGTGCTCGCCTCCTCCAAGCCGCTGGGCAGGTGTTCGCCGACGTCGGTTATCGCGACGCAACCGTTCGCCAAATCTGCCAGCTCGCCGAAGCCAACATCGCCGCCGTCAACTACCACTTCGGCGGCAAGGACGAGCTCTATGCCGAGGTGTTGCAGATGCATTTCGCCGACACGGCAGACATGGATCGGGCAGGCGGTGCATCGACGGCCCCACCCGAGCACCAATTGACCCAGTTCGTCGCCCTGACAGTTGATCGAATGCTCAATGAAACCAAGCCCGCGTGGCAGGCCAAACTGGCGGCGAAGGAAATCACCGACCCGACGCCCCACCTGGACACCGTCGCCGAGAAGTTCATGCGCCCCCATTTCGCACGCCTGCGGGGCATAATCGACGGTTTGACGCCCGGCGTTCCCGATCACCGACGCCGGATGCTCGCTCTCTCGGCGATGGGTGAAATCGTCTTTTACCTGATGTGCAAGCAGGCGATCATCCGCATCGTACCCGAGCAAGGTTTTGGCCCGGACGACCGCAGGGAAATCGCAGAGCACATCAGCGAAACCATCCTCGCGGCAGCGAGGGAACTCCGTCAAGGTTTCCGGAAAGGCGACGGACACAAATGAACCTGCTCGCACTGAAAATGCTCGTCGGCGACCGCGCGAAGTACATCGGCATCATCGTCGGAATTACCTTCGCGGCGCTGCTCATCACCCAGCAGATGGCGATCTTTCTGGGACTGATGACCCGAACCTTCGGGTTCATCACCGACACGCAACTTCCGGACATCTGGGTCATGGACCCCAAGGTGCAGTTCGTTGACGATATCAAGCCCCTTCAAGAAACCCAGCTCCTCCGTGTCCGCGGCGTCGAGGGCGTCGAATGGGCCATGCCTCTTTACAAGGGCCTGATTCGTGCACGCCTGAACTCCGGCGATTTCCAGACGGTCAACGTCATCGGGGTGGACGACACGACGCTCGTCGGCGGGCCTCCGAAGATGGTCCAAGGCGAGCTAGGCGACCTCCGCCGTAGCGAAGGAGTGATCGTCGACCTCGTCGGCGCCAACAGCAAGCTCGCGCGGACACCGCTCGACAAAGACGGCAAACCCATCCCCGGCGCCGCCAAGATCCCCCTCAAGATCGGCGACACCATCGAACTCAATGACAAACGCGCGGTCGTCGTCGGAATCTGCGAGGTCCAGAAGACGTTCCAATCCAACCCGGTCGTGTACACCACCTACTCCCGGGCCACCCGCTTCGCCCCGCAGGAACGCAAGCTCATGAGCTTCATCGTCGTCAAAGCCTCGCCGGGGCTGACCCCCGAACAACTGGCGACGCGGATTCGCGATAAGACAGGCCTGGAAGCGCTGACCAAAGCCGAGTTCTCCAAGAGGACTTACCTCTACTTCATGAAAAACACCGGCATACCGATCAACTTCGGAATCGCCGTCGTACTCGGGTTCTTCGTCGGCACGGCCATCGCCGGGCAGACGTTCTACAACTTCACCCTCGACAACATCAAACACTTCGGAGCCCTCAAAGCCATGGGCGCGAGCAACCTGACACTGCTCCGGATGATCCTTCTGCAAGCCATTCTGGTGGGGGTCATCGGATATGGCATCGGGGTCGGAATCGCAAGCTTCATCGGATTCATGGGGGGAAGGGGCGAGCTGGCGTTCTACTTGCCCTGGTGGCTACTCGTCGGAACAGGGGGAGCGATTGCTGTGATTTGCATGATTTCAGCGCTGATAAGCATCACGACGGTCATGCGTCTTGAACCGGCGATCGTGTTCAAAGGATAAGCCTAGACAACCATTTGGCAAATCAACGGATGCTTACGGAACTCTGTTCTTTTTTTAAACAACATTGACTCACTGAACGTCGTTCAGTACACTCCGGTCATTCACTCGACCCCGGGTCAGAGTTGCAACTATGGGCATCAAAGAACGACGAGAACGCGAAAAGGACGAAACCCGTCACCGGATCATGGACGGTGCGCGGACATTGTTCGTCAAGCACGGGTATGAGGCCGTCTCGCTGCGAAAAATTGCCGAAGCCATCGAGTACTCCCCTGCAGCCGTGTACGTCCACTTTCGCGACAAAGAGGACCTGATCCGCGAGATGTGCCGGGA
>JBBRUM010000604.1:0-2137 GCA_038247815.1 Tepidisphaerales bacterium
ATGGCGCCGCGGGATTGCGTGGTGCTGGTGCGCGGGGGGGGAGTTGGTGGGGGGAGTGGTGGGGGGAGTGGTGGGGGGAGTGGTGGGGGGAGTGGTGGGGGAACAGGGGGGGCGGTGGTTGCCGCGCGGGGGTACCCGAGTGGGGACGTGGCGACGGGGGCGTGGGGGACGGCTGGGAAGGTTTGGGGGGAGCGGGGGCTGGCGGCGGCGGAGGCGGTGGAGAGGCACGATCTGTCGGGGTGGGCGCAGGCCTTGCCGGTGGACCCGGCGATTTGCGCGGGATGGCGGACGGAGGGGGGGCACCTGTGGCTGGTGACAGAAAGGGGACATGATTCGGCGGAGGCGGTCACGGAGGCGGCGACGCTGGTGTCGAGGGCGATCGCGGAGGGGGCGGAGCGGTTCTCAGCCGAAGCGCGGGAGTGGTGGGCGGAGTTTTGGGGGCGGTCGCCCGGGGTTCACGTGCCCGATGCGACGCTGCAGTTTCTGTATACTTACGGCATGTACAAGCTCGGGGCGAGCACGAACCCGCGGGGTGTGGCGTGCGGGTTGCAGGGGCCGTGGATCGAGGATTACCGCACGCCGCCGTGGTCGGGGGATTACCACTTCAACATCAATGTGCAGATGTGCTACGGGCCGGGATACGCGGGGGGGCACGGGCGGCACTTTCGGCCGCTGTGGAGGATGCTCGAGTCGTGGGAGGCGGATCTGCGGGAGAATGCGCGGAAATTCGTGGGGATCGGCGACGGGCTGATGCTGCCGCACTCGGTGGACGACCGGGGCGTGAACATGGGCGGGTACTGGGCGGGGACGGTGGATCACGGGTGCACTGCCTGGACGGCGAAGATGATGTTCGACGCGTGGGACCATGGGTTTGAGGACGACGGGTTTCTGGGGGGGATGGTGTGGCGGTGGCTGGTCGGGACGCTGAATGTGTATCTTGCGATGGCGGAGACGAGGGAAGACGGGAGCGTGGCGCTGGCGGTGTCGGTATCGCCGGAGTATCGATCGGCGGAGATCACGGCGTGGGGCGCCAACGCGAGCTTTCAGCTTGCGGCGTGTCACGCGGTGCTGGATGCGCTGGAGTTGGCGGCGAAGAGGCTGGGGAGGGCGTATGAGCCGGCGTGGGCGAATCTGCGGGAGAAGTTGCCGCGGGCGTGCGTGGGCGAGTTTGGCGGAAGGAGACAGATCATGCTTTGGGAGGGGACGCCGCTGGAGGAGTCGCACCGGCACCACTCGCACTTGGCGGGGATTGCGCCGTTTGAGAGTTATGATCCGCTGTCGGAGGAGTGGCGGGGCGTGGTGGAGGCGTCGCTGGCGAGGTGGGTGGACCGGGGAAACGGGCAGTGGTCGGGGTGGTGTTTATCGTGGGCCAGCCAGCTGATGACGCGGGTGGGAAGCGCCGAGGCGGCGGTGTGGTTCGTCGAGGCGTTTGACCGGTGGTTCGTGTCGGAGGGGGGAGCGCCGTATCACAACGCGATGGCTCCGGGGTACTCGTGCATGGGGGCGGGGGGGCTGGCGGTGTGGAACTGGCAGGCGATGCAGATCGACGGAAGCCAGGGGTCGTGCTCGGCAGTGATGGACATGCTGTGTCATGTGCGGAAGGCGGAGGGTCGGGTGACCCATTTGTTTGCCGGATGCCCGGGGCGATGGAGGGAGGTGTCGTTCGAGGGGATCGTGACGCCGGGCGGATTCCGGGTGTCGGCCGCGCGGTCGGGCGGGAAGCTGAAGCGGCTGGAGGTGAGCGCGACGCGGGCCGGGACGTTTCGATGGGCGGAGGGAGCGGAGGTGCGGGAGGCGCAGCTGGAGGCTGGGGAGAAGCGCCAGCTGGTGTAGTGCCGGCTCGGAGGTTGAATGGAGAAATGCGGGGAGAACAGTGGTAACGGACTTTCACGGACGTGGCACGGACAGGAGAGAACAAGGGGTCGATAACAGTTTTTGCGATTAGTGCATTTGATTTTTATGTGTCTGTCCGTGTGGCTCCGTGAAAGTACGTGGCCACGTCTTGTCTTTCGTCCGTCTTCCTCGGCAAGAGTCCGACCCACCGCATTTCGCCGCCCGGGTTTAGCCGGGCCGCATGGCTTGGGTGAAGGAGGCGTTGATTCGGGGGAGGTTTAGGCGGATGACGCCGTCGAGATGG
>JBBRUM010000605.1:0-2134 GCA_038247815.1 Tepidisphaerales bacterium
AAGGCGCCGCGTGTCGCCGCGGCCCATGTACACGACGTCGCAATGTGGGGGTGCACCGTGACCGGGAGCGACGGCGCGAAGCCACGTGAAGTCATAGTGCGCGACGGGGGCGTCAAGCAGCGTGCGAAAAAACCCGAGCATGTGCGGGCCGTAAAGAAGTCGCTCGACGGCGGGGTTCTTGTTGGCGTACTCGGGCTTGAAGGTCAGGCGTTCGCGGCGGTTCCAGACGCAGTCGAGCTCGGGCGCGGCGGGGTCGAGGTGGCCGTCGCGGGCGAGTTGGGCGCAGACCGAGGCGCGGGCGGCGAGGACCTCGTCCACGGGCAGGACGCCGCGGAGGAACAGATAGCCGTCGCGGGCCATGCGCTCCCGGAGGGCGGAGCCGTCGTCCACAAGATCGGTGGACTCCGTAAGCCAGCCGAGGTCGGCTGGGGCGATCGGGATGCCCGAGGAACTGAGGCGGGGAAGCTCTAGCGTGGCGGTCATCGCGGACTCCGGAGTGAGGGGACGACCAAAGATACCTCGTCTTGTCCGGTTCGGCGATACCGATTCAAGCCTGTGGCTTGTCTGAAGTGACCCGACATGAAGCGTTAATCCGAACGCCCTTGTCGGTATCAGACTTCGGCGGAGTGTCCGCTGGGGCAGGTTCCGCTGGCTTCGACGGGAGCGCTTCGCGGAGAGTCTGCAAGGCAACCCTTCAGGGTCGATGGGGCGTCCGCCTTGGCCCTGACCACCTCTGGTCAGGGAATCTATCGCGACGCCGAAGGACGAACTCTTCCGCTTCGGGCTGGCGACTGTGTTCTGGTCCTGCCGGATTCGGCCCACCGGGTACGGGACGGTAAATGGGCGGAAATGGAGTGAGATCTTCGTCGTCTTCGCCGGGAAGGTGTTTGACCAGTGGCGATCGGGCGGGCTGCTGGATGGCGTTGGGCCAGTGGTGCGATGGGAGCCGGTTGCGTTGTGGGCTGAGCGGTTCCGTGAGGTGAGCGATGAGGATCCGCTCCGCGCGATGATCAAAGTACGGGGGCTGCTTGCCGAGGTGCGGGCCGCGTCGAAGGGCGAACGGCGGCCGGGCGAGCGAGATCGGTCGGATGGGGCGTTCCTTGTCGCCGTTTGCGGTCTAACGGGCGACGGACAACGACCCGATTGGGGACAGATCGCCCGACGGATGGGTTGTTCCGGGTCGGGCTTGAGAAAGCGGTTCTTCCGTCTCAGTGGCGAGCCGTTGGCACGATTCCATGCCCGGCAAGTCGTGGCCCGGGCCGCTCGGAATCTGGCCGACGGGGCGACTCTCGGCGACACCGCAGAAATGTGTTGATTCGTCAGTCCGTTCCACTCTTTCCGCCGATTCAAACAGTTTACAGGCCTGATCCCTTCGGCCTACCGCCAACTGTGTGGCAGACGGAAGTGAGCTTATTCGAAGTTGGCTTTGATCCCGTGCGGGTTCGGTGGGAGGTCGGCGAGGGCCAGGTGCGGCGTTTGGTTGGTCGCGAGCACGCGCGGCGTCGCGTGCGTGGTGGACCGCTGGTCCAGCAGGACCGTCGTCACTCCCGTCGGCGTCATCCAAAACCCCGACCACACCATCGGCACGGGCAGGTGCAACAGGTGCGCCAGCCAGGTCAGCCCCAGCCCGCCGTGGCAAAAGACCGCGACCCGATCGGTGTTGGGTTGAACGACGCGGTAGGCCGCGCCCTGCCGCTCATGGCCGTGGGCGGCAAGCAGCGCATCGGAACCGGCGCGGATGCGGTTCCAAGATTCGCGGTAGTGGGGCGCGTCGAAGGGCGGGTGGTCGTGCCAGTCGTCACGGGTGCCAACGTGGGAGCGAAGGTGTTCGCCGGGGTAGTCCCACGCCATCTGGCACTCGGGAGGCTGGTCGGTCAGACGAAACTCGCCAAGCTCAGCGGTCCAATCCAACGTGGTGCAGGGTAGACCCGTCACCTTTTGCGTGTACTCCATCGTGTGCACCGCCCGGGGCAGCGGCGAGGTGTACAGGTGCGTGAACCCGACCCGCCGCGAGAAATGATGCGCCAGCGCAGCCGCCTCCCCATGCCCCCGCGCGGGGATCGTGCGGTTGGGATAGTCCGGGTCGGCGTGGCGGATGATGTACAGGCGCATGGGGGAAACCTACTGCGGACTG
>JBBRUM010000606.1:0-2126 GCA_038247815.1 Tepidisphaerales bacterium
CGCCCACCTCCACCCCCTTCTCCCGGACGCTGCGCATCGTCCCCGCCCAATCCGCGCCCGCTACGTCTTGCGCCTCGCCCCCGAGGTTGAGTACCACCACAATCCGATCCCCATCCTCCGCCTTCCGCTCAGACCCCACCACATCTCTCGATGTCAGCCCGCCGAGAATCCTCCCAGCCGCCCCCGCCCCGCCCTACGACAACGCCTAATTCTCCCGCCTGAGCTGCGCCAAATCCCGGTACAGCCCCGCCATCGCATCCTTTCGCCACACGATCGGATCCCGCGCGAAAAAGTTCAGTCGCTTGTCCAGCCCGGCCTCCTGGCCGTTATAAACCAGCGGAACTCCCGGCAGCGTAAACGTCAGCACCGTAAACGCCTCCGACCCCCTCCCCAACTGCTCCCCAGCCGTTGCCTCCCACGCGTTCTTGTCGTGGTTCGTCGCAAAGTTCAACCGGATCCCCCCCTTCGGCACGACCCGCCCGTCGGCGAGGATGTAGTTCACCAAGTCGCCCGGGCTTTTGCTCCCGTCGACGATCCCCTTCATGTTCGGCGACAAGTCCCACGCGTACGCCGCGTCAAACGCGTACTCCATCAGCTCCGGCTTGACCCCCTCCGCCAGCATCAGCACCGGCTTGACCTTCCACAGTGCGTCCCGCGCCTCCACCCAGAAGTCCAGCGGCACGAGCTCAGCGGCGTCGCACCGAAACCCGTCCACCCCCACCTCCCGCACCCGATACTCCATCGTGGCGATCATCTCCCGCCGCATCTCCGCCGACGCAAAGTTCAGATCCGCCACGTCCTTTCACTCGGGCGTGGGGTGCACCAGCTCCCCGGCTTCGTCCCGCATGTACCACCCCGGATGCTCCTTCACCTACGGATGGTCCAGCGCGGTGTGGTTCGCCACCCAATCCATCACGACATACATCCCCAGCCGGTGCGCGTCCTATACCATCTCCTTAAACTCCGCCACCGTGCCCAATTCTGAACTGAATCCTCGAAACTCTCGCACCGGCTACGGGCTGCCCAGCTCCCCCGACCGCCCCTCCAACCCGATCGGGTGCACCGGCATGAACCACAGCACCCCCACTCCAAGCTCTTTAAGCCTCCCCAACTCCCCCCGAAACCCGGCTACATCCCCACCATTGGAAAACTGTCGCAGGTTCACCTCATACACCGTCTTCCCACCCACCCACTCCGGCGCGTCCCCAAACCGACCCTTCTCAGCCCCCACCGCCGCCCCGCCAACACACAGCACCACCGCGGCCACCAACCGCCACACACTCATTCTTGCTGCCATCTTGATCTTCTCTGCCCCTTACCATCCGACCCCCATATCCTCCCGCCATGACCTTCCCCCGACCCCTTCTCGTCGTCCCATTCGCCCTTGCCCTCATCGCCTGCCGCCCCGTCGGCTCGTTTCCCGGGGAGAACCGCGCCGCCCTCCCCGGCCCTGACCGCCTCGCCCAAAAAGTCTTCTACGCCTCCGGCGGCAAGGAGCTCCACACCGTCTCCCGCATCCAGTTCTCCTTCAACGTCATCGACAATGGCAAAACCGTCGTCTCCCGCTCACACGACTGGAACCTCGCCGCCCAAACCGCCACCGTCACCACCGCCGGCAAGACCGTCTCCCTCAACCTCGCCTCCCCCACCACCACTTCCGACGAAAAGTCTGCCTTCGCCGCTTGGACCAACGACACCTACTGGCTGCTCATGCCCCTCAAGCTCTTCGACCCCGGAGTCAACCGCACCCTCTTCGCCCCCGAAGACTACAACGGCAAGACCTACGAAAACCTCCAGCTCACCTTCGGCAAAACCGGCCTGACCCCCGGCGACACCTACCACCTCCTCATCGAGCCCAAGCTCAACCGCGTCAAATTCTGGGACTACATCCCCAGCCCCGAGAAAAGAGTCCGCTTCTCTTGGGACGACTACGAACGCTTCGGCCCACTGCTGCTCTCCACCTCGCACAGCCAAGTCAACGGCACCCGCCAAATAACCCTCACCGACATCACCGTGTCCACCCACCCGCACACCAAAAAGTAATCCCCCTCACCTCCCCCACCCACAATCTTCTCCCAAACCAAACCCGCCCCACACCATCCCCCAATCCCCGCCCCACATCCTCC
>JBBRUM010000607.1:0-2108 GCA_038247815.1 Tepidisphaerales bacterium
CAACAGCGCAGCCGCCAGCATCAGCCTCGACATGCCATCCAGCTCTTCCCGATACCCGAACCGCTCCATCGCCCCCGCAGCCGCCGCGTCCCCCGACCGCGCCGCCCGCGCATACGCCCCCATCCCGCCCGCGTCCTTGGCAGCAGGATCGGCCCCGGCTTGCAGGAGCATCGTCAAAGTCTTCGGCGAGCGCCCGTTCTTCACCGCCCAGTGCAGCGCCGTCTCCCCCGACTGGGGGTGCCGGTGCGTGAGGTCCACGCCCAGTTCGAGCATCGTGCGCGCCGTCTCCGGGCTCTCGAAGTCCATCAGATGAATAAAGGCGTACGACCACTCGCCCATGTCCCGGTTGTGCGGGTGCAGCAATCGCAGGAGCTCCGGGTCGTTTTTTTCCACCGAGTGGTACAGCGTTTCGGCGTCGTTGGGCGACGCGCCAAGGTCGAGCAGCGCTTTCGCCAACTCGCGGTTGCCGTGGAAACCCGCCGCGTAGTACAGCGGCGACCCGTTGGAACCCTGCCACGGCGGGTCGAAGGCAATCCGCTGATTCACGTCGCACCCCGCGGCACACAGCGCCCTGGCGCAACCGGCGAAGTCGCCCTCCCGCCCCCGCGCCGCCAGCGCCGACCGCGTGCATAGGAACAACGGCGGCAGCTTCCTCCGCGAATACGTCCCCCGCGCCAGTGTCGGGTCCTCCCCAAGGAGTTCCTCCACCACCTCGACGTCGCCCGTCACGAGCGCGGTGGCGAAATCTTGGGCGGAGAGATCCCCGTCCGAATCGAGCAGGGACACGGAACGTGGCAGGTCGCCGTCCAACGCGGATTCGATAAGCGCGGCTGCGTTGCGTGCCCGGTCCGAGTCGCGGCGTTCCAAAGCGTGCTTCAGCCTCGCCCAGCTCTCGAACCCCGCCTTCCGCGCTACGACCCATTGCGCATCGGAGAGCTTGGGCGGTCGTTGCACGCCTTTGGCAAATTCCGGGTGTGACGTCAAGAATCGAGATTGATCGCCGGACTTGAGCAAGTCCTTCGCGAGTTTCCGAGCCTGCGCAATATTCAATCGACGCGTGTCCATGACGGACCTCCTTCAATCGGCGAGGGTGTCGCCGGGGTGTGACCCGTGTGTCCGCTCGGACCGGGCCGGAAGGGGTTCGTCCGAAACACAATTTGCAGACATCGAGGGTCGGCTCTGCCCTTTCCGCGGACCGGACGCGACCTCGAAGCGCGATTGCCAAGGACTATCACACGGCCGGCGGTGAGGAAAGGGGCACCCGAGTATCCTCCCCGGTTTCAGTCGCACCCTCGCCGGGATGGGCGGGCACTGGATCGGGAAGAGGGGGCAAGATTTCGATGCCGATCCCCTCGGTCTGGCCGAGTGACACCCGACGCTGGCGAACCAGTTCAAGGACTGCCAGGAAGACCCCGATCATTTCGCTGCGACTGGACCTGCCCAAGACGAGTTCTCGAAGGGTGAGTCTGCCGTCGCGTTTGAGGCGATCTTCGATGTCGGCTGCGTGGAGGTCGAGGGGGGTATCGTCGTAGAGGACTTCGTGTTCGCGGGGACCTCGAACGCCGACTTCCTTCATGAGGGTGGAGAAGGCTTCGAGGAGGTCCCAGACTTGGACTTCCTCGAGGTCCAGCGGTGGGGGTTCGTCAGCGCCGGGGATGCCAGCCGGGGCACGTGCGAAACGGTTGGCGTGGAGCTCTTGGCGGCGTTCGAGGAGGCGGGCGGTATCCTTAAAGCGTTTGTATTCAAGGAGTTGCCGCACGAGGTCGGCCCGGGGATCTGCCAGTTCGGAGGCTGCGGAGTTGCCCGAGGTCGCACTTTCCTCGACCTCAGGACGGGGCAGGAGCGTGGCGGACTTGATCTCCATCAGCGTCGCCGCCATTACCACGAACTCGCCGGCAAGATTAATGTCTAATCGGGCATCTTCCCGAAGCGCCTTGACATACTGGAGATAGGTTTCGGTGATCCGGGCGATAGGGATGTCGTGGATGTCGAGTTCGTCGCGCTTGATCAAAAACAGCAATAGATCCAAAGGTCCGTCGTAAACCGGGAGATGAACGCGGTATTCCACAGGTGACGATTGTAAGGTTCGCAAGCCTTTGCCCCAAACC
>JBBRUM010000608.1:0-2104 GCA_038247815.1 Tepidisphaerales bacterium
CGGCTGAGGTGAGGGTGAAGGTTGGGGGTTCGGTGACGTGGACCAACGACGACGAACGGGATCACACGGTAAAAGCTACGGACGGTTCGTTTACGTCTCCGAGCTTGTCGCCGGGACAGACGTTTACGCGGACGTTCAAGACGAAGGGGACGATCAAGTACGGCTGCCCCTACCACCCCCGCGAGCGGGGGACGGTGGTGGTGGAGTAGGGGAGCGGGTCAGGGGGCGTCGGGCGAGGGGGCGTGGGGCAAGGGGGCGGGTGGCGGTGGCGCGTTAGGGTCGGTGTCTTGCTTAAGGGTGAAGTCGACTTTTTCGTAAATTTCAGCGAGGGGGATCTCGAGGTGGGAGGTGGGGGTGGCCAAGCTGCGGAGGCGGATGGTGGCGGAGAGGCCCTCGGCAGGGAGCATGGACCAAGTGCCGTCGTTTTGGCGGAGGAAGGCGAGAACGGAGGGTTGTTTGGACGAGACGAGGACGACTTCGCGGAGGGACTCGAGGTCGCGGTACCGGTTGAACTTGTCACCGCGGTCGTAGGCCTCGGTGGACTCGGAGAGGACTTCGATGACGAGGGTGGGGTTGGTGAGGGTGGTTTGGAACTTGTCGGCGGGGTCGAACTTGGGTTCGCCGCAGACGACGGTGAGGTCGGGGTAGACGTAGTAGTGCCCGCGGAGGACCGCGACGCGGGTGTTGGACTCGCTGGCTTGGCAGGGGTGGCCGCGGAGGCGAGACCAGACGGCACCGTTAAGATTGTGGCAGATGCGACTGTGGCGGTAGGTGCCGCCGGCCATCATGGTCAGGCGGCCGAAGCGGTACTCGCTGCGGTCGGTGGCGCGGGACTCGGCTGAGAAGTATTCCTCGGGGGTGAGGCGTAGCGGTTGTGTGGTGAGGGGAAGGCCCATGGGAGAAGTATATCACGACCGGCGGGGTTCCTCAGCGGCGGGTTTGAGGTTGATCCCGGGGGGTGGCCGGCCCGTGCGCCGCCGGACTTTGCCCCCCCCCCGGCAACCCCTACACTTGGCTCTTGGTTTCACCCCACAAGGTCCACAGGTCACATGACGCAACGTCGCATTGAAATCTATGACACCACGCTGCGTGACGGTACGCAGGGCGAAGGGTTTAACCTGTCGCTGCGCGACAAGCTCTTGATCGCCAAGAAATTGGACGAATTCGGGGTGGATTACATTGAGGGCGGGTTTCCGGCGTCGAACCCGAAGGACGCGGCGTTTTTCATCGAAGCCGCGCAGTACCGGTTCGGTCACGCGAAGTTGTCGGCGTTCGGGATGACGCGGCGGCGGGGTGTGACGGCTGAGAACGACCCCGGGCTGGTGGCGCTGCTGGCAGCCAAGACGCCGGTGATCACGCTCGTGGGCAAGACGTCGAAAAGGCAAGCCGAGCGGGTGCTGTCGGTCTCGCCGGAGGAGAATGTGGCGATGATCGGCGAGTCGGTCGCGTTCGTCACGCGGGCAGGAAAGGAGTGCGTGTACGACGCGGAGCACTTCTTCGACACGTTCCAAGTCGACCCGGAGTACGCCCTCTCGACCCTGCGGGCCGCCCACGACGGCAAGGCGTCGGTGCTGGTGCTGTGCGACACCAACGGCGGGACGCTGCCGGAGGAGATCGACCGGGCGGTGCGTGCGGTGCGGGAGCGGCTGCCGTCGGCGCGGGTGGGGATTCACACGCACAACGACTCGGGGCTGGCGGTGGCCTGTGCGCTGGCTGCGATCCGGGCGGGATCGACGCACGCGCAGGGGACGATCAACGGCGTGGGCGAGCGGTGCGGGAACATGGACCTCACCACGCTCGTCGGTAACCTCTCGACCAAGTACCACCTCCCGTGCCTCCTGCCAACGTCGCTGCCCAGGCTCACCGAGCTCTCGCGGTACGTCTACGACCTCTCGAATACGACGCCGATCTCGGGTCAGCCGTTCACCGGACCCTCTGCCTTCGCCCACAAGGGCGGAATGCACGTGCACGCTGTGCAGAAGGACACCTCGACCTATGAGCACATCGACCCGGCGTCGGTGGGGAACGTGAGGAAGATTCTGATCTCGGAGCTGTCGGGGGCGTCGAACATCGCGGCGACGGCGGGGAAGCGGTTTGGTTTGGA
>JBBRUM010000609.1:0-2102 GCA_038247815.1 Tepidisphaerales bacterium
CCCGTTTCTGCTTCGGCGAAGGTTCAGGCTCTTCTCCCGGCCACTCGCGAATGGCGTGTCTCCCTGTTCTCCCATTCACCCGGAGATTCCACCGCCAACTAACCCCCTTCTTTCCCGCCAACCCACTCCGCGCTCTCCAAATCGCGTGGCGACGTCGTAGGATTGTCCTGCTCTGCCCTGACACCGCACACGTCCACTTCTGACTCTCGTTTCTCACCCAACTTTACTTGTCGCCCCAAGTCCCGACGCGGTGCCCTGCTCCCCCCACCCCCTTCCCGGATCAGCCACGTCAACGCCCAGAATACCTACCCTCCTCGCAACCCGTTCCTTCCTCCCGCTCTCGGTCTCTCTCGCCCTCGCCCAACATCGCCCCCCGGGCCGTCTCGGCGGCCCGCCCCCCGGTCGCCTGCCCGCCGAAGCTCCGACGCCGCCCCAATCCCCCGCCTCTCAACCCGCCCCAGCCATCACCGTCATCAAAACCGATGGCAAAAAGATCGTCGGCACACTCGCCTCAGCCGTCCCTGATCCGCTCACCGCCAAAAAACCTGGCAAGGACTCCGACTCCGTCTCCATCCCCTGGAACTACCTCAAGTTCGTCTCCGGTGGCAACGGCGTCTCCCGCGCCAAGCTCCTCGAAAAGGCGAAGCTCGATAACGCAGCCAAACTCTGCACCGAATGCTCCGGCGACCGCACCGTCCGCTGCCCCACCTGCAAAGGCGCCGCCCACGACCCCGCAGCCGCCAACGACTGCCCTACCTCCGCCGCCGAGCTCCTCGCCCACTGCACCACCCCCAAGTGCGACAAGGGCCTTGTCCCCCGCAACTGCCTCAAACGCTCCGAAAGCCAGTGGACCCCGAAGGACGGCAAGACCGTTCGCACCTTCCGCAACAACGGTGGCTCCACCATCTGGTTCTCCGAAAACTACATAGGCGAATTCATGGTGAAGGAAAACGGCACTTGGACCAGCAAGGGCAAGTGCCCCACCAGCGACGGCGCAACCACCATTAAAGACCCCGCCTGCGCCGGCTCGGCCAAGCGCCCCTGCCGCACCTGCGCCAAACGCGAATCCGCCCCCCCTGTCCCGCCTGCTCCACCGGCCAATCCCCCCGCGGCACCTGCAGCGGCACCGGGTTAAAGCCTAAAATCTAACGCCCCTTTCGCCACCCCAATCTCTCACCCCTGATCCTGCCTGTCCAAGTCCACCCGACTCAACCTCACGATGCGCCCGAGCTTGAATGTCCGCCTCTCCTTCCTCATCTCGCACCACGCCAGCAGGATCATCTCCCCCCGAAATTTTCTCACCTCGATCGGCGTTACCACCCGCACGCTCCGCGCCTCCCGCACGTCCACATACTCCATCTCCACCGGCACGCCCCGCTCGAGCGCCTCCTCCAACTCATACGGCAACGCCCCCTTCTTTTCCTTCCCCTCGAGCTTGATCACTCCCCCCTGCCCCTGAATCGCATCCACCACCGTCGCATCCCACCCCCCTCCGCCGCCCAACGCCCCGATCAACCTCCCAAACACCCGGTACGTCGTCAGCGCATCCGCCATCGCCCGGTGGGCAGTCTCCTCCACACACCCAAACCGCGCCGCCAATTTCTGCAACCCGTTCCCCCCGCTGCCGAACTGCCGCCTCGCCAACCGAACCGTATCGAGCACCACCGTCCCCCCAGCTCCACCCCCCGCCCCCCCCAGCCGCTCCACCATGTCCGCCCCCGACTTCCGAAACTCGTTCCGCAAAAACCCCAGATCAAACGGCACATTGTGCCCCACGATCACCGCCCCGCGCATCATCTCCTCCACCTCCCCCATGATCTCCCCGAACACCGGCTGACCCGCGCACATCTCCGGCGTAATCCCAGTCAGCGCCGTAATCCCCACGCTGATCCCCCGCCCCGGGTCCACCAGCCGCTGCAACCGCCCCACCACCTCACCCCCCTCCACCCGCGCCACCCCCACCTCGATCACCCTGTCCCCATTCTCCGGACTCGCCCCCGTCGTCTCCACATCCACAAACGCCAGCGCCGTCTCCCTCAACTTCCCGAGCAACGAAACACCCACCTACCCACCCCCCTTCGCCACCTCGTCCGCCCCCGCGA
>JBBRUM010000610.1:0-2099 GCA_038247815.1 Tepidisphaerales bacterium
CGTGCCGGAGACGACTACTTCGCCGGAGTCGGCTTGGGCGAGTCCTGCCATGAGGTGGAGGAGCGTGCTCTTGCCCGACCCGCTGGCGCCCATGACGGCGACGAAGGTTCCCCGGCGTACAGCCAGAGAGACGCCGTCGAGCGCGCGGACTTGGCCGTTTTGGAAGGTCTTGACGACGTTTCGCACGACGAGGGGGTCGGCGAGCGTGGCGGGGGTGGGGGAGGGTGGTTGTGCGAGCGTGTTCAAGGGGCCGATGGTAGTGCGGTCGGCCCCCGCCGGGCGAGGCTCATCTGGCTAGGATCGTCGGTGAGACTCGCCGTCACTTCGGATTTGCATTTTGACCACGGTAGATCGCGTGCGCTTGCGGAGGGGGTTGCAACGGAGATCTCGACCGCCGGCGAGCGGGGGGAGTTTGACGCTTTGCTTGTCGTGGGAGACACCGCCACCAGCCGTGGCGACGCGCTGGAACTCGGCCTGGAAAGCCTGAGATTCGGCGGGCCGAAGTTACTAACCCTCGGCAACCACGAGCTCTGGTCCGACGTGGGCGACACGCTGGAGCTCTACCATCGGACGCTGCCGAGTCGTGTGGAGGGATGCGGGTGGACGTGCCTGGATCGCGGGCCGTGGACGTCGGCGGACGGGCGGGTGGCGGTGGCGGGGAATGTGGGGTGGTACGACTATTCGTTTGCCCCGGCGCAACTCGGGATTCCGCTTCGGTTCTACGAGGCGAAGATTGCGCCGGGTTCGGCCGAGTATTACGCCGCCCACCGGCACCTGCTGGACCCGATCGACGACGTTCCGGTGGCGGCGCGGGGGATCATTGCGCGATGGAACGACGGGCGGTACATCCGATGGGACACGACTGACACGGGGTTCATGGAGGCGTTGCTCGGGCGGTTGGCGGACGATTTGGCGGCGGTGGCGGGGGTGCCTCGGGTGGTGTGTGCGGTGCATCATCTGCCGCTGGCTGAGCTGCTGCCGCCGCTCATCTCGCCCGCGTGGGACTTCGCCAAGGCGTATTTGGGGTCGAGTCGGTTTGGGGAGGTGATCGGGCGGTTCGGCAATGTGTCGCACGTATTTTCGGGGCACTCGCACTTCCCGGCTGAGTCGGGTGCGTTCGGGAAGAGGTTTGTTGCGACGGGGAGCGGGTATCGGAAGAAGACGTGGGCGGTGTACGAGGTTTAGCGTAAGCCGGCGAGTTCGCGTTCGTCGGCTTCGCCGGCGACGAAGCGCTTGACGATGGGGTTGGTGGCGTTGCGGAAGAGTTCCGGCGGGCCGTCTTCGATGATCTTGCCCTCGTGGAGCATGACCAGGCGATTGCCCACCTTAAACGCGGAGTTCATGTCGTGGGTGACGACGATGCTCGTTACCTTCAGCTCGCGCTGGAGCTTGAGGATCAGCTCGTTGATCACGTCGGACCGGATCGGGTCCAAGCCGGTGGTGGGCTCGTCATAGACGATCACCTCGGGACCCAGCGCGATGGACCGGGCGAGGGCGACGCGCTTTCGCTGCCCTCCGGAGAGCTCGCCGGGCATTTTCGCGCCGATCTCGGGCAAGCCGATCATCGTGAGGCACCGCTGCACGAGCGCAGCAATCTCCGCGGGGGACTTGGACGTGTGCTCCTTGGCCGGGAAGCCCACGTTATCGGCGACGGTCATCGAGTCGAACAGTGCACCACCCTGGAACAGAAACCCCAACCGCCTGCGGACCTTCATCAGTTCTTTGTCGCCCATGGTGTCGATGCGCAGACCGTCGAACCAGACCTCGCCGGAGTCCGGCTTGAGCAACCCGACGATGTGCTTGAGGATAACGGACTTCCCCGAGCCTGAGGCGCCGAGGATGACGGTGGACTTTCCTGCTTCGATGGCGAGGGAGATGTCGTCGAGCACGAGGAGTTGCCCGAAGCGCTTGGTGACGTTTTTTAACTCGATGAGCGCCATGTACGTTCGAAGTCAATTGTAGGACCATCCGCCGCCACAAACCCGCCCCGCCCGGGTCATCCGAACACGGACTGGACGCCGTAGATCGCCTCGTACCAGTCTTTGTTGAGCTTGGCGAGAAAGAAGTTGAGGATGATGATGGCGATGAAGGCGGAGACA
>JBBRUM010000611.1:0-2094 GCA_038247815.1 Tepidisphaerales bacterium
AACGAGGTTCTCCGTACCGGTGACCGAGACGAAGGGCGCGACTGTGGCCCCTTGCGGAACAGAAGCCGGGGTGGTTTGAGTAAAACGCGCGCCGCCGGAGAGCTGAATCTGGACGTTCTGCCCGCCGACTTGGTCATCGGAAAGAGGGCCTGGGTAGGAGGAATAGTCTTGGTTGTAGCGCTCGGCTGCATTCTGAAGCTTGGATATAAGTGCTTGTGTGGAGGCGGTTTGTGCCGCGAGGCGGACCCGCCCGACCGTCGGGATGAGGATGGCGATGAGGATTCCGATGATCGAGATGACGACGAGAAGCTCTACGAGGGAGAAGGCGGCGGGTCCGAACCGCTTCGAAAGCTTGCCATTGGGAAGGGTATAAAAGGGTGACATGGGAAATCTCAGTGGGAGAAAATAGGGAATCCTGCGTAGCTTCTGATCGTTTTGGCAAGCTCTTGACACTACTTCTTGGCCGGGCCGGACACCGACTGGATGAGCGAGATCATCGGCGAGAACAGTGCGATCACGATGAAACCGACGATTAGACCGAGGACGACGACCATCAACGGTTCGAGAATGCTGATGAGCGAACCTACCAGGACGTCGATGTCGGAGTCGTAGTTGTCGGCGACTTTCATCAGCATCTTGTCGAGGTCGCCGGTTTCTTCGCCGACGTCGACCATGTTGACGACGATGGTATCGACGACTTTGGTGGCTTTGAGGGGGGCGGCCATTGACTCGCCTTCGCGGATGGCGTCGTGGACCTTGGAGATGGCGCGGGCGTAGACCTCGTTGCCGCAGGTTTCCTTCGTGATGTTCAGCGCGTCGAGAATGGGGACGCCGGCGGCGATGAGCGTGCCGAGGGTACGGGTGAATCGTGCGATGGCGCTCTTGCCAAGGATGCTTCCGAGGATCGGGATCTTGAGCTTCACGGCGTCAACGAAGTATCGGCCGCCGTCGGAGGTCTTGAGCAGGCGGATGAGGAGCCCGAAGGCGATGGGGGAGATGACGAGATAGGCCCAGCCGTACTCGACGCCGAACCACCTTGAGAATCCGATGAGGTACTCGGTGATGGGGGGGAGTTTGGTTCCGAAATCTTTGAAGATGGTTTCGAATTTCGGGATCACGAAGATCATGATCATGGAGACGATGGCGACGGCGATGGAGATGACGACGGCGGGGTAGATCATGGCGCCGATGACTTTTTTCTTCAGTTTTTCGGCTTTTTCCATGAAATCTGCGAGGCGCTGCAGGATGATGTCCAGGACGCCGCCGGCTTCGCCGGCTGCGATCATGTTGACGTAAAGCTTGTTGAAGGCTTTGGGGTATTTGGACATTGCGTCGGAGAGAGTTCCGCCGCCTTCGACTTCGTCGGCGACGCCGCCGATGATGGACTTCAGGAGTCCGGGTTTTTGCTGTTGTTCGAGGATTTGCAGCGAGCGGAGGATGGGCAGGCCGGCGTCTTGCAGGGTGGAGAGCTGGCGGGTGAATCCGACGAGCTGTTTTTGGGGGACGCCGCCGATGGAGATCGGCATTTTGCGTCTGGAGGCCAGACCCTGATCTGCGCCGGCTGCGCCTTTCTTGGGGGCTTTCTTCTTTTCGGCTTTCTCTTTGACCTTGGTGGGGAAGTAGCCTTTGGCGCGGATTTTGGAGATCGCGTCCTCGGAGCTTGTGGCTTCGATGGTTTCTTTGACTTCCTGACCGGAAGAGTTCATGGCCTCGTACTGGAAGGTGGGCATGTGGAGATACTCCAAGGGGAGCGGTTGCGGGTCAATAGGCGGGACGCGATGATCTTGCTCGTTCTAAGATGGTACGTGGTGTCTACTTCGGGCGGAAGAAGTGCGTCGGGACCACACATTCGGGGGGGGATGGGTGGAGGTGGATTCGTAAGGCAGGGGCGCTCTGGGGACGTGTGGGTTTGGCGTAAAGATGCGAGATGAAGGGCGGTTAAGTTCGTGAAGAGGCGGTTGGGGGGTGCGGGGGGGTGTGGTATGCTGTCTGGCTGGGCGTTGATACGGAGTGGGGAGTCGAGTTTGGGGGAGGGGGTGAGGGGATTTTCGCGCGAGGGTAATACGTCGGGCGGAGTCGGCAACCGGAGAGGTC
>JBBRUM010000612.1:0-2092 GCA_038247815.1 Tepidisphaerales bacterium
CGGGAACTGTCGGCAAGGCGGGGGCGACCAACGCCGCAGGGCAGACTTTCGTGGTTATTGACAGGGACGGTGGCCTGCCCGGGATCCAAAACTCGTTGGCTGCCAACTCGCCCCTGTATCAGCTAGACCCCACGACGGGACTGTTAACCTTCTTCGGCAACGTCGGGGCGAACACTTTCGCCAGCGCCCTGCCGGTACCCCCCGATCCCGCCAATTTGCCGCCACCGGTGCTGACCTTCAACGTCGAGAACTCTGACATCCGCGCGATGCAGTTTCACATCGACTCCGACGGCCGCGAAATGCTCGTCCTACTCGACCGCGGCACCAACACGGAAACCGGTCCGCGACTCATTGAGGTCGACTTTCTCAACACCTTCCGCGACTCCAGCCTTCCGATGGTCGCGGCGGGTGGGGTGCCCACGTCGATGAGCGGCGTCCCCGCCCCGGTCGTCCCGGGGATCGTTGGATTGCAGTCGTCGATTTCTGGGATCATCGAGGACAACCTTACGACGTTCGCGATGGACCAGTACGGCCGCGGATACGGCTTCCGCGCCGGTACCTCCGCCGCCAACCCCGACCGGATTATCGTCTCTCCCAACGAGCTGTTCTTCCAGGAACCCGGGCAGACCTCTGTCGACGGTGACCTCTGGAGCGGCGAGAGCGTCCGCATCGGGTGGCTGACCAACGACGACGGCACCGCGTTCACGGACTCGATCACGACCATGACGGTCGACCTTACCAGCCAGCGGATGATCGCCGTTGCGCGAAACCTGCTCGACTCATCGCTGCGACCCAACGACCCCAACGAGAACATCGACCGACTTCTCTCATTCACCATCCCCGGCGGCGGGCAGTTCCCGACGGTCAACGCCAACGGCGGCGGGAACCGAACGCTCATCGCCGCGACGCCAGTCCGCCGGGCGACATCGCCCACGGACGCGGGCATCATCACCGTCAACGGCTCTGGCACGACCGCGGGCGTCGCTTCGAACATTCAGGGCCTCGGTTTTGATGTCGAAGGCTCGCTGATCGCCCTCGACCGGACGATCACCGGCGGGGGCCGGCTGGTCGCCATTTCACTGGATGCCCCGACGACCGCGACGAGCGTTCGGTTCGGCAATCCGGCGTTTAACACCTTCACACTCACCGACAACCTCTCGACCGCCTTCGGCACCACCGACCCCCGCGGGCTTGCAACCGATATCTTCGGCCGGGTCTACACCGCCGATGGTGTGCCCGTCGTGCGGCCGCTCGATGGCGTGCTCGTAACGCAATTGCTGGTTTCCTCCAACACCGTGTCGCTGTTCCGGATCGACTCGGCCACCGGCGTCGCCACGCGTCACCTCACACTCTCCGACGGCTCGCAGCAGTTGCAACAGCCGATTCTTTCCCGCTTCGGCGGAATTGCGTTCCAGAGCGCGGGGACCGCATTCCTCGTTCAGAAGGACCTCCGGTCGAGCGGGATTACCATTGACGGCACGGGCCGAGTGCTTGGCCTCGACCGCCTTGTCAGCTTTTCGGTTCCCATCGCCCCGACCACGATGGTTGTCCCCTTTACGCGGTTCAATTCCGGGACCTCCGGCGCGATCCAGGTCGGCAATTCCGTCGCCCCCCCGGGTACCGCGACGGGCATCCCCACTGGGTTGACTGCCATCGACTTCTCGTCCAACGGGCAACTCATCGGTTTGGACAACGACTCCCGCCGGGATTTCGCCAATAACGTCACCCTGCCACCGGCAAACCGTCTCGTGCGGATCGAGATCGACCCCATCAGCGTGCTGGCGCCGACCAACTCGTCATATGTGTCCGATGAAAACGCGACCGCCGGGCTCGTCGGCCTCACCGCGTTCAACACACAATTTGCCTCCGTTCAGACCCTGACCAACCCCGACCAGCTCCGGTTCTCGAACAACGACCAGTCGCTTTTCGGGATCGACCCGGCTACGGGTGCAGCCACGGCGCGCGGCAACATCATCATCACCACCACCGGCTCAGCCGTCACCGACGAACTCCCCGCCACGGCACTCGCCACCAACCCGATCACGGGCCTGATCTTCGCCATCCTCCGCGGACAGGACAACAACGGCAACGC
>JBBRUM010000613.1:0-2087 GCA_038247815.1 Tepidisphaerales bacterium
GCCAACATTGAAAACGCCCGCCTCACGTTTACCACCCGGATCGCCTGATAATTCTTGTTCAGCACCAGCACATTAGCATGCAGCGCAGCCGACACCTCCGGCGCCGGCGGACCAAACGAAACCACCCCCCCATCATGCACGGAGTTGCCTCCCGAAACCGGACCGACGTTGGACGAACCACCGAGGTGCACAGTCACTCCTTGATCTTCAACACTCGCCACGCCCACCCAACCGACGCGCTACAAGCCCAAAGACTACCATAGAGACACCGTAAGCTTATCGGACCCAACCGCCCCCGACCACTGTAACCTTTCAATCTTTACCCATCCATAACAACCATCGCTAGACCCCAACCCCACGCCCCACCCCCACCAGAGGTATCCATGCATCTCCCCATCGCCCTCTTTCTCGCCCTCGCGATCCTCAGCCCCGCCCTCGCTGCCGCGGAATCGCCCCGCCAAAAGTCCGCCAAGGAACTCGTCAAAGTCGAGCTCATCGCCAACACCACAACCACCAGCAACACCCAAAAGGTTAAGCTCGCCGTCAAAATCAAGATCGCCCCCGACTGGCACATCTACTGGCTAAACCCCGGCGATTCGGGGATCCCCACCAGCCCCACGCTGAAGCTCCCCGCTGGCTGGACTCACTCGCCGTGGCAGTTCCCCACCCCCATCAAGTTCAACCAGCCGGGAGACTTCGTCGGCTACGGCTACAAGAAAGAAGTCGTTCTTCTGACAGAGCTCACGCCGCCCCAAACCTTTACCACCGGCACGGCCCAGATCGACCTCGACGTCGCGTACCTCGTCTGCGAGTCCATCTGCCTCCCCGGTCACGCCAAGGTTTCCCTCACTCTCAGCGCCGGTGCCCCCGACTACCAACTCATACGCGACTTCGACGCCTACGCCGCCCAGATGCCCCACGAGCCCTCCCGCGCTAAGACCCAAGAAGTTACTCCCTCCCCCTCACCCCTCCCTCCGCTGTCCGACAAAGCCCCCACCGACCTGACCTACATCATCAAAATGCCCTTCGGTGCTGACGGCTTCACGTCAGTCGAAACCTTCCCCCTCACTCCCGACGGCTTGGAAGTAACAAATCTCACATCCGAACTGGCCAAGGATAGGGCGATTATAAAATTTACCGCTAAGCTCTACTCGGGTCGAACAAACGTTGGGCCTACCCTTCCTATCGTAGTGGCCTGGTCCACCGAGGAGGGCCAGCGGGTTGCCAAGTGGTTTGAGCTTCCCCTCACCGCCCCCAAACCATAACCCCTTTTCCGGAGAAGCTCATGAAACGTTCCTTCGCATCCATCGTCGCAGGTCTCGCCGTGTCGGCGCTGCTGGCGTCGACTGTCGTCGCCAACCTCGCCGCCAAGCCCGCAGCCGCCATCGGCTCCCCCGCCCCCACTTGGACCCTCCAAGACCAAGACGGTAAGTCCCACAACCTCGCCGACTTCGCCGGCAAGATCGTCGTCCTCGAGTGGTTCAACAACGAATGCCCCTTCGTCGTCAAGCACTACAAGGAGGGCCACATGAACGCCCTCGCGAAGAAGTACGGCGAGAAGGGCGTCGTCTGGCTGGCAGTCAACACGACCAGCGGTAAGACCAACGCCGACAACAAGAGCATCGCCGGCGAGTGGAAGATCGACCGCCCCATCCTTAACGACGCCTCCGGCACGGTCGGCACCGCCTACGGTGCACGCACCACCCCCCACATGTACATCGTCAACAAAGACGGCACCCTCGTTTACGCCGGCGCAATCGACTCCAACACCTCTGCCGACACCTCCGCCGTCTCCGGCGCCACCAACTTCGTCGCAGCCGCCCTCGATGAACTCCTCGGCGGCAAGCCCGTCTCCAAATCCGAAACCAAGCCCTACGGCTGCTCCGTCAAGTACGCCAAGTAATCCCCCCAACAACCCACACCCCGAGAACCCCCACCCCCCGGTGGGGGTTCTTTTTTCCCCTACCTCTCCATGGGGAGAGGTCGACGCTACCCCGCCGGGTGAGGGCTCGGGCCTACCGCCCCCCATGTAGCCCACTCAGTACGCTACGCGCGGCTATCCTCCCGCCACCCCCCACCCTCGACCC
>JBBRUM010000614.1:0-2085 GCA_038247815.1 Tepidisphaerales bacterium
ACAACGACCGCTTCGACTTCACCGACGCCGCGCTCCCCACCGGAACAAACATGTTCCTCTCGATCCTCCGGTCCTTCGGGAAATAGATGCTGATTCGGGGCGTGGGTCACAGAAGAGGATGAGGGCGGCTTCGCCGCTCACAGAGAGAGCAAGAGCAAATGACCATTTCTCAAGAGTCGAATACCTGAAGTCTCGTGATTCCGTTGTCTCTCTCCATCTCTGTGGTCCTCTCGTCCCCCTTTGAGCTCTGTCGCCCCGCCAAAGCACATCAGTGTCTCTGCGACAAGCCGTCTACCACCTTGAACAACGCCTGCGTCCCCTCTCGGCCATAGCCGGCGGATTGGGCGGCGGAGAACAGTTGGTGAACGAGCGACGTGGCCAAGAGTGACACCTCCCCTTCCTCGCCGGCCTCGAGAACCAGACGGAGGTCTTTTTGTTGGAGGTTGATCGTGAATCCCGGGCGAAAGTCGCCCTTGACCATGCGCGGGCCGAGGTTGGCCAGTTGCCAGCTACCACCCGCTCCGCCCGAAACTGCTTCAATCGTCTTCTCGAGGTTCAGTCCGCTCTTGCGGGCAAACGCCAGCGCTTCACACGTGGCGAGGTTCGTCACCGTCACAAGTATCTGATTGACCAGCTTCGTCAGTTGCCCCGTTCCCACCGGGCCGGTGTGCGTAACAGTCTTGCCCATCAACCGCAGAAGCGGCAACGCGCGGTCGAACACAGCGTCCGAACCCCCAACCATGATCGAAAGCGTCGCGCTACGCGCCCCGATATCCCCGCCGGACACCGGCGCGTCCAGGAACTCCACCCCCACTTTCTCCAACTCAGCCGCCACCTCTCGGCTGACCTTGGGGGAGATCGTGCTATGGTCGATCACGAGGGTTCCCTTTCTCACCGAGCGGATGATCCCGTTCTCACCCAGACACACCTCCCGCACGTCCGGGGAGTCCGGAACGTTGATGAACACAAACTCGGCGTCACGAGCCGCGTCTGCCGGGGAAGCCGCGAGCTTCGCTCCCAGCGATACCAGCCCGTGCGCCTTGGCGGGCGTGCGGTTGTGAACGGTTACGGCGTGCCCAGCGCCAAGCAAATGGCCCGCCATCGGCGCACCCATCACGCCCGTTCCAATAAACGCCACGTTCCATGGCATGAAGCATCACCTTTTGAGGGAAATGTCAAGGTACTGTCTCGCCGCTACCGCGCAACGACAAAGTACATTAGCACAAGGTTCAGAACGACCGAAATCCCGATCACCGCGCCCAAACCAATAATCAGATACTGGTTGGGACCCGCAGCCGCGGCGCGTGCAGCCATAACGGCTTCGTAAGGGTCGGAGGGTCTGGCCGTTTCCTCCATCCGTGTCAATCCGTCCATGTCGACGTGGTGCCTCGCATGGGCGGGGGGACGTCCTTCCCGAACGAGCTTGAGGTCCTCCACCAAGTCTTCCGTGGAACCGTACCGCT
The DNA here is from genome assembly GCA_038247815.1 of Tepidisphaerales bacterium. Classification (GTDB taxonomy): domain Bacteria; phylum Planctomycetota; class Phycisphaerae; order Tepidisphaerales; family Tepidisphaeraceae; genus JBBRUM01. The sequence continues at coordinate 1,464 of JBBRUM010000614.1, forward strand.
CCGTGCGTTTCTTGCTCATGCAGAATTCGATGATTTCCGCAGTTCCCTGCGATAGCGACGTGTTGAGATGGTCTGCCGGCGTCAACACCGATTTCAGATGCTTGTGCATCACAGCCGACGGCGTGTCGCCATCAAACGGCGGCCGTCCGGTAACAAGGTGATAAAGCGTCGCGCCCAGTGAATACAGATCAGCGCGGTAGTCGATGTCGACTTCGCCGCGGATCTGCTCGGGGGAGATGTAATAGGGAGTGCCGTAAGCCTTACCCGCCTCCGACTCGGCCGCCTCCTTGTCATCCGTCGCCCGGGCGAGACCCAAGTCAGTCAGCTTGGCGACGCCTTGGGGTGTCAGAAGGATGTTCTTGGGTTTAACGTCGCGATGGATCAAGCCGCGAAGGTGGGCATGGGCGAGGGCTTCGCCGATCTGCTGGGTGATGTCCAGGGCCTCTTTTTCGGTGAATCGTTTTCCGTCGCCGTGTGGCGGTGGGGCCATGAGGTCGTAAAGGGTCTTTCCCTCGACAAACTCCATGACAAAGTAGTGGTAGTTGTCTTGGGTGGACCCGACGTCGATGGCTTGCACGATGTTGTTGTGGGCGAGCCGTGCGGCGGCTTTCCCTTCTTTGTA
>JBBRUM010000615.1:0-2082 GCA_038247815.1 Tepidisphaerales bacterium
CACCAGCCACAACAGAAACCCCCCCTACTCCTGCACATAAGAATAGTGCTCCGCCTCCCCCACCGCACTCACCGCCCCGTATCACACGCACCCCCACAGCCCCCGCCCCGCCACCACCAACCACCACGCCGCCAGACCCGCCCCCACCACCACTCCATACCCCCGCGCCTCCGTCCCATACACCGTCAGCGCAAAACAAACCGCCGCCCACGCCACCACCGGCCAAACCTGTCCCCTTTCTGTCCGTTCCTCTCCGCGCGAGTCCGTCGCCGCGCAATTCCCCACCCCCCACGCCAACCACGGCACCGCCAGCGTCACCCCCCACACTCCCGCGCGGTACACCCAGTCGTCCCGCCACGCCCCCACCGCGACCATCCACATCGACACCAGCGGATGGTTGTTGTCCACCCGGTTCGCCTCCCCCCACACCGCCAGCCAGTCGCCGTCACACCCCCGCGCAATCAGCACCGACCACGCCTCGTCCAGCCAAAGTCCCCCCCGAACGCCCACCACCCACCGCAGAACCCCCGCCACGAGCACCACCCCCGCCAATGCAAATCCCGTCCGGCGACCCATCGCCCCAACCTACCCCCGTTCCGCTCGAACCCCAACTGACGGGCTAATCCATTCTTCATTCTGCCGCCCTATTCTCTCGGTTATGTCACAGACCTTTCTTGCCCGTTTCGTCGCGGTGTGTGTGGTGCTCTTGGGCTCGGTGCTCGCCCAGGCGCAGGACCTGGTCGGGCTGTACCTCACGTGGCAGGGAGACCCGACGACCACGATGACCGTGAACTGGGTGAACCTCTACCCGGAGTCGTCGCCGAAGGTGTTTTACCGGGAGTTGGCGACGCCCGCCGTACCCGGTTTACCGGCCGCTCCCGGTACGCCCGTCGTGCCCGGTTTACCCGCAGCGCCCGGTACCCCCGCAGCTCCGTGGCGCTCGATTGAGGCGGCGAGGACGACCATCGTCCCGTCGTCTTTGCAGCGGCTTTCCGTCGAGCTGACCGGCCTCTCGCCGGACACGACGTATGAGCTGGTTTTGGAAAAGCAGCCGTCGTCGCCACCGGTGCGGGGTGACAACCCGGTGTGGCGGTTCCGCACCATGCCCGCTGCGCTGACCCGCCCCGTGCGGTTCGTCTCCGGCGGCGACATGATGCACTCGCGGACCCTGCTCGACCCAATGAACCGAGTCGTTGCCGCCCTCGACCCGGACTTCGCCGTGTGGGGGGGCGACCTGGCGTACGAGGACGCGATCTACGCGATGCGTGTCGTCGACTTCTTGCAGTCTTGGATGCGCCTCGCCACCGCAGCCGATCGGCGGCTGATCCCCGTGATCCCGGTGATCGGTAACCACGAGGTCAAGAAGGGGTACGGGGGCACACCTCGGGTCGATGCGCCGTACTTTTACGGCATGTTTCCCCTGCCGGAAGACCGGGCGTACTACGCGCTGGACTTCGGAACGTACCTGTCGTTTCTTGTTCTCGATTCGGGGCACACCAACGCGATTGATGGTCCGCAGGTGCCTTGGCTGGCGGCCGCGCTGGAAGCGCGGAAAGGCCAGACGCACATCTTCCCCGTCTACCACTACCCCGCGTTCGGTACCGCCAAAGCCGAAGCCGGTAAACTCGCCATCGACCACCCCCGCTCGGTGATGATGCAAAAGTCGTGGGTGCCGCTGTTCGAACAATTCGGCGTGTCGGCTGTCTTCGAGAACGACCACCATACCTTCAAGCGCACACACCCGTTACGTGACCGCAAGCGGGACGACGCCACCGGCATCACCTACCTCGGCGACGGCGCGTGGGGCGTCGCGGTCCGCCCAATCCTCACTCCCGACGCCGCCTGGTGGCTAGCCAAAGCCGAGCCCCGCAACCACGTTTGGTTGACCACCCTCTCTCCCACCCTCCCCCCCAAGTTCGAAGCGCTCGACGCCCAATCCATCCCCCCAGCCCCCCCCACACCTTTTGACACCTATACCCCCCCCACCCAACGCACCCCCCCAACTCCCCCCACCCCCTAACGCCTCCCCGGCTCTTTACATCTGACATCCGACATCGCAGATCTGTCATGCTCCCTATCCTC
>JBBRUM010000616.1:0-2078 GCA_038247815.1 Tepidisphaerales bacterium
ACGCGCACACCCCAACCCTTGAGCTTTTGGCCTTGGAGCTCCGAGATTCGAGCTTCCTCAGATTTCGAGCTTCCCCCACTCTCATCCCCTCTCGTTTTTTCCTCATTCCCCTTACGGATTTGTTTGGGATTTCGAGCTTCGGATTTCGGATTTGCTCTCCCGTATTATTCCGGAATGTCGCTCGACACCTACACCTCCCCCCTTGTTACTCGCAACGCGTCCCCCGAAATGCTCGCCCTGTTCTCCATGCGAAAGCGCATCGGGTTGTGGCGGAGGCTTTGGCTTGAACTGGCCCGGCATGAACGCGAGCTTGGCGTTTCTCGAATCTCCACCGCCGCACTCGACCAGATGCACGCCAATCTCGACAAAGTCGACTTCGACTCCGCCGCCGCGTGGGAGAAGAAACTCCGCCATGACGTCATGGCCCATGTTCACGCCTTTGAGGAAGCCGCTCCGGCAGCCAAGGGCATCATCCACCTCGGCGCGACCTCACAGTTCGTCGTCGACAACGCGGACCTCATCATCATGCGCGACGGGCTACGGCTTCTCTCCGCCAAACTCGCCGCCGTCGTCGTCGCTCTCGGCGACTTCGCCCGGACCTGGAAGCAGCTTGCCACCCTCGGTTACACCCACTACCAGCCGGCCCAGCTCACCACCGTCGGAAAACGCGCCACCCTCTGGGCACAGGACTTCGCCCTCGACCTCGAGGAACTCGAGTACCGCATCGCCACGCTCCGATTCCGCGGCGTCAAGGGAACCACCGGCACGCAGGCGTCGTTCCTCACCCTCTTCGGCAACGACCACGCCCGTTGCGACGAACTCGACCGCCGTGTCACCGCAGCCTTCGACTTCCCCTCCTCCTACACCGTCACCGGACAAACCTACCCCCGCAAAGTCGATGCAGCCGTCGTCAACTCCCTCGCCCAAACCGCCGCCTCCGTCCACCGCTTCGCCAACGACATCCGCCTCCTGGCCGGAATGAAACAAATCGAGGAACCCTTCGAGAAGGACCAGGTCGGCTCGTCGGCGATGGCGTACAAACGCAACCCCATGCTCTGCGAACGCGCCACCGGCCTCGCTCGGCTGGTGATCTCCCTCGCGTCGTCCCCCCTGATGACCGCAGCCGAGCAGTGGTTCGAACGCACCCTCGACGACTCCTCCAACAAACGCATCGCCATCCCCGAAGCCTTCCTCGCTCTCGATGGCTGCCTGGACATCGTCCTCAACGTCGCCCGCGGACTCGTCGTGTACCCCAAAACCATCACCGCCGCCGTCATGGCCGAACTGCCGTTCATGGCCACCGAGGAAATCCTCATGGCCGCCGTCTCACTCGGCGGCGACCGCCAAGAACTCCATGAATCCATCCGCACACACTCGATGGCCGCAGCCAAACGCGTGAAAGAAGACGGCCAACCCAACGACCTGCTCGTCCGCCTCGCCCAAGACCCCGCGTACGCCAAAATCGACCTCTCCTTGTTACTCAGGCCTGACCAGTTCGTCGGCAGGGCACCCGAACAAGTGGATCAATTCATCGCCGCCGTTGTCCAACCCATCGCCAAACGCTACCCCGGTGCCCGACTCGCGACGGTCGAGTTAAAGGTCTGAGTCCACCGTTTTAGTGAGCATTTTTAGAAGTGCACCGTTTTTTGGTAGTTTGGGTACCCTCATCTGAGGGGTTGGCAAAAATACACCAAGAATTGTCGGAATGACTCGACCACTCCCCCCACCCGAAAACAACTTCCCATCTTGCCAAATCCGTCCGTTCTAACCCCGCCACGATCCAGATGAGAACCCCCTCCTAGCTTGTAAGTATCCTTCTGAAAGTAGCTTCCGGTGGTTTATCTAAAAACTGCTCAGATGTCTATGCTCACACATTCTGACCCCCATACTTGCGCATTCTTTGTGAAATTTTCCCATCCGTTGCGGCGGAATCCGGTGTACAGTGTGAGAGTTCATCCAAGCGCTGTTCCGCTCGGCCGGGATCTCTATCGTGGAGCCCGCGAACTGTAAAATTGTGGTCCGTGAGAGGAGAAGAGGATAATGAATATGAAACTTTCTATCGCAGCAGCAGTAGCTGC
>JBBRUM010000617.1:0-2072 GCA_038247815.1 Tepidisphaerales bacterium
ATCGACCGCTGCCTGGCTGCGCTCGCCAAGTAACCCATCCCCCCCTCCGCCCGAGCATGGCGAAGCCCCGTCGCCACGGGTGAAACCAGTGGAAAGCTTGCGCCAAGGAGCTCCCCCAAGGAGCCCCCTCCGTCCCCTTTCCCACGCCCACTTCACCCCTCACCCCTCACCCTTCCTTCCCCCCCATCCGCCCCATCCGCTCGCTCGTTTCCTGCACCACCGACCCGCTCTCCCGCCGCAATTGCATCCGCACCGTGCCCGTCTCCCACTCCACGTCCAGCCAGCCGAAGTGCGGCTCGGTCACCACCGACCCGCGCCGCAGCGCGTTCGGTTCGTCCTTCGGAAACCCGCTCCCTTGGTTCAGCGCGCTCGCCGTCAGGTCGTACACACGACGTCCCCCCGGCAAGTCCAGCCGAGAAAGCTCACCCGTGTGCCTGTCCCCGCTGACAAAAAGCACCGCGCCGGACGTCTTCCCCACCAAGTCCAGCAGCCTCTGCCGCTCGTGCGGAAAGTTCCCCCACTTCTCGTGGTTGTGCTCGTTTGCCAGCACCTGAATGCTCGAACAGATCACCCGCAACTCGGCCGGCTTGGCAAGCTCCGCCTCCAGCCACGCCCACTGCTCCGCCCCGAGGATCGTCTTGCGCTGGTCCTTCGTCGGCGTGTACGGCCCGTTCGCCCCCGGCTCGGCCGCCCGCTCGAGCGCCGACCGCGACCACCGCGTGTCCAGCAAAATCATCTGCACCCGCCGCCCCTCTTTCCCGTATACCACCGACCCATAGTTCCCCCCCACCGTCCACCGCGCCGACTCCTTCGCCTCGCCCCAGAACTTCAGAAACAGGTCCTTCGCCAGCGCCTTTCCGGCAAACTCCACACCCGCGTCGTTCTTCCCAAAATCGTGGTCGTCCCACACCGCCAGCACCGACGACCCCTCCCTCAGCTGCCGAAACCCCGGCACGTCCATCAGCCGCTGATACTTCCTCCGAAACACCGCCGCGTCTTCCGTGTCCCCATAAATGTTGTCGCCGAGAAATACAAACACATCCGGCTTGGCCTCCGCGATCGTCCGCATGATCGGCGCCGGCCGATTCTCCCGCAAACACGAGCCCAACCCCACCGAAGTTACCTCGCTCCCCCCGAACGCCTTCACCGCCGGTCCGACCACCGACTCGACCGCCACCTGCCCCATGCCCACGCCGCCCGCCCCTACGACCAAACATGCCAACGCAACATGCCCGAAAGAAAGTTTCATCATGCCCCTAAACTATCAGACAATCTTTAGCCCCCGATAAACCCACCCACCCCCCGCACTCCCAACCCCAAAAACGCCAAACATCTGACATCTGACATCTGACATCCCACATTGCACATCCCCCGCCTCCCCTACCCTCCCACCATGGCCCGCCATTGGCCCCTCCTGCCCATCCTCATCCTCGCCGCCCTCCTGCGCCTCCACGCCATCGACCGCTCTCCGCTCTGGACCGATGAGCTCTTCTCGCTCCAATCCACAGCCGCCCGCGGTTTCCTCGTCGAAACCATCCCCCGTATGACGCTCCTCTCCCCCGCCCCGCGCCCCACCTCCCTCGAAAACCCCGGCCCCCTCTCCGCCATCTACTCCACCCAAGCCACCGACACCCACCCGCCCCTCTACTTCATGCTCCTCCGCCTCTGGCGCGAAGTCTTCGAAAGCTCCCCGACCTCCCTCCGTATTCCCAGCCTCCTCGCTTCGCTCGCCACGGTCGCCGCCCTCTACAGCGCCCTCGCCCTCTCCGCCAGCCGCCACGCCGCCATCCTCGCCGGCCTCCTCGCCGCCGTCGCGTCATCACAAATCATCTTCGCCCACGAAGTCCGCGGCTACGCCCTGGCAGCCGCCTTCACCACCTCCGCCGCCGCCCTCCTTCTTCACATCCAGCGCAACGGCTGGACCCGCACCCGCGCCGCCCTCCTCGCTCTCTCGGCCGTCCTCGCCATCTGCACGCTCTACCTCGCCGCCATCCCCCTCGCCGCCCTCGGCGTCTATTCCGCCCTACACCTTCCCCCCGCCTCCCGCCGCCGCACACTCCTCACCGGCCTAG
>JBBRUM010000618.1:0-2071 GCA_038247815.1 Tepidisphaerales bacterium
ACCCTCATCGTTCAAGGCAGCGGTCTAACCGCGACCGCTGACGGGCCCGTGGGTCCACTCTGGGACCCCAACTCCCAAGTCAACTACCTCGCCGCCGCAAACGTCCAAGTCACTGGAACTCTCGCCGATGGCGCCGCGTTCGACCAAACCGTTCTCTCCAGCGGCGCAACCGGCACGACCACCCAGCAGACCGTCGCCGGCGCCTTCGCCGCCCCCAACCTCTCGCTCACAGAAAACACGACAACCTCCACCTTCTACAACCGGGTCACCATCGGCAGCAACGACGATGGCACGGTCAACACCAGTCCCACCGTTACCTTCGCAGCCGGTACGAACGTCGGCGGCGTCTCCGTTCGCAACCAGAGCACGCTCAACATCCAAGGCGGCGTGGTCAACGGCACGATCTTTGCCCGTGGGGACACGACCATCAACATCACCGGCGGCACGGTGTCGATGCTGTTTCAGTTCCCACGTGGCGCGGGCGGAATCACCGTCAGCGGCGGGGCTACGACTTACATCGCCCCAGCCGGCGACATCCTCGTAACCGGCGGAACCCTCGGAACACTCGATACCTTCGGCGGCGCACAGGTACGCATTGAAGGCGGCAACGTCGGCAGAATGCTCCTCTTCGGCGGCCGCCCCGGCAACCTGACACAAGTTACCATCGCCGTCGGTACCGTCGGAACCATCGACTTCAAAACCCCGGGCAACGTGGTAAGCATCCTCGGCGGTTCGGTCGCCCAGATTTGGGGCGCGGGCGGCTCGGTCTACATTTACGGCGGCCTCTTCGGACCCGACGCGCTGCTTAACTACCGTAGTTCCCTCACGCTCTTTGACATCTTCGGAACGGACCTCTTGGTCAGCGGCGCCGTCGAAGGGACCTACACCGACAACTTGGGCAGGGTGGTTACAGGCGTCTGGTGGAACGTGTCGGGAATCCTCGAGTCGGGTACACCCCTGGACACCCGCTACTTCGAACGGAATGGCAACCTCGGTGGACCCGTCGGCTTGGTGTTCAACGTCGCCATCCCCGAGCCAGGCACTTCGCTCCTGCTCGCCGCAGTGCCCATGCTCGGGCTAATGCGCCGCCGCCGGACCCACTCTCGACCCGCGGCCACGGTCCGTCTTGGCTAACTTGAACTCGATCACTGCCTTGTTCGATGGGGCGGTCTTCCCGACCGCCCCATCGACTGTTTTGATTACTCCGCGAGCTGTTCCACAGGCAGCCGCCCGGCGAACCCCGCCGAAAGTTCATGGAAGTGCGTGATCTTTTCCTCTCCGAGGGACCAGCAGAGGTAGATGTCGCGGCCCTTGTGCTTGGCCACGAAATCCACCAACCCGGTGGCGTAGTCCTTGAGCTCGACGCCGACGAGTTGCAGCTCGTCGTTGAGGCCCTGTAGACGATCGACGCAAAGCTCGAACTCGGTTTGGCGGACGGTTTTATCCGTGCCGGTCGCGGCGTTGACTGCGGCTTGGACGCCCACCGCGCGATTGTGTTCCTTGACGATGTCTTGGACCACGCGGCGTACGTAGGGAAGGGCGCGGTTGGCTTGCTCGAGCGTGAACCGCAATCTTGTGTCATTCTTGACGGGTTTCTTCGACGGGGTGCTTCGTGACTGGGCCATGGCGAGTTCCTCCTTCGCTGCGGCGGTAATTCGCCGGAGCGTCATGTGTCATCGGCAAAACGCGTGCCTCAAAACCATCGGGCAAACTTCCGGTAAAAACTTGTGCAAAACGGGGTCATTCGTGGAAACAAACGGCGACTGATAAACTTGTCACTCCGCACACGATTCGTGCAGAGCCGGGTTTCACGCCCATTGAACGCGCAGTCCACCGCGAAGGACCGATTTCATTATCAATACGCTTGATCGCACGTGGACGGATTCAGTTTGTACGTGGATGGAACCGTGCGGGTTCGAGACGGAAAGGTACGAAAAGTGCGGGGGTCTTGGCGTCGTATGGAACTGGTAAAATAGGGGGTGGATTTACGTGACGCCCATGAGTCGGGCGGCTTCCTGGCAGTCTTTGTCACCGCGACCTGACAAATTGACAATGATGACGGCGTCTTTTG
>JBBRUM010000619.1:0-2067 GCA_038247815.1 Tepidisphaerales bacterium
AGGGGCTTGCCGCCTTCCTCGGTGCCCACTTTCCATTTGTCGAACTCGCCGTTGACGATGTCGTAGCCGTAATACGGGGAGCTGGCGAGGGTGCTTTCGCCCCGCGTGTCCGAGCCGAAGAGGCCGCGGTCGGGGTCGCGCTGGGAGGCGATGTGGGCGTCGAGGGACTGGCGGAGGAGCGGTAGGGTGGAGTTCAGCAGGACGTTGTCGCCGATGGAGAGGGTGTGCCAGTAGAGAGAGAGGACGGCGTAGTACAGGCCGTCGTCCTCGGCTTTGGACCAAGGTGAGCCGACGAGTTGAGAGAATGACGTTTCGGCTGGGCCGTTCTCGGGTCGTGAGATGCTGGGGTTGGCGAGAAGCAACGGTGCCCAGCGCCTGCAGAATTCCGGGTTTCCGGCCGCGGCGAGGTAGCTGGTGCTCATGCTGCCGTCGCGGACCCAGATCAGGTGGTAAACACGGTTGAGAGCTCCGAAGCAGGCTCCTCCGTCGTCCAGGGCTGACCAAGTAAGGCGGCGGTTGAGGTCGAGCACGCGTTGAAGGCGGGAGTCGGCGACTTCGGCACGCGCGACCCCGAGCACCGGGGCGACGGATTCCTCGGTTTGCTCTTTGAGTTGGGACAGCGAAGTGTGGGAGTACCGGCGGGCGACGCGACGGGCTTCGCGGAGGCAATCCTCACCGCCGACCAGAAGGACTTCGTTTTCGAAAATCTGCAGGACGTGGCTGCCGTCGTTGAGGACCCGGTAGCGGTTGCGCTCGAGGGAGTCGAAGCCGATGAAGGAGGTGATCTCCTCGCCGCGGTCCTCGAAGGACTCGGTGAGCAAGCCGTCTTGAACTTCAAAGCCGTGGTGGGGGACGAAGGTAAGGGTTAGCGGAGCGCGGGCGGCGAGGGCGAAAGCGTTCTCTTCGGGGAGGGCGATGACGGTGAGGGAGTTCTTTGCCCCGGAGGGGTGGGCCGTGTCCAGAGTGGTGATGAAAGGGTCGTAGGCCCATCGCTTGACGCTGGCCGCGGTGATGTCGGGGAGGGCGGAAACTTGGAAGAGCCTGGTGAAGTTGTCGCGGTTGGAAAAGTTGCGGGCGCGGAAGTCTTTGCGGCGGAAGGCGGAGGGTTTGTAGACGAATTCAAGCTCGCAGCCGTGCTCATGAAACATGAGGGTAAGCCGGTTGCCCGCACGGGACTGAAAGATGAGGTTCCGAAGGCCTTCTTCGATGTTGGGGTCGCGATAGATGGAGTTCATGGGGGGAGTCCGGAGTGGGCGTTGTAAGTAGTGTGCGGGGGAGGGGCGGCGGCTGCAACGGGTCTGGAAAGCGTCACTGGAGTTGTCGAATTGCGCACGAAAAAAAATGGACCCGCGCGTGTTCCGCGCGGGTCCAATCGAAGACGCTCCCGAGACGCGGCGCCTTGAGATCCGCCAGTAAATTCAGTGTCTCCCGTTCGTATGCACGCACCCCCCGACACCCCCACCCACACCCCCGACCACACCCCCGACCACACCGCCGCCCGGCGCCGCACAGCTCGCGCGTTCCACCAGCCTCGGCTGGACCGTCGTCCGCGTGCCCCGGAGCTTGCGGATCATTTGAGGGTCCGCCACCATCTCCATGCACAGGTCCGTCGCCACCTTCCCCATCTCTGACAGTTGGTGACTAATAGTCGTCAGTCGGGGTACGGCGTACATCGCCGCCGTGTCGTCAAACCCGATCACCGACACGTCCCGCGGCACGTGGTACCCCGCCTTCGCCAGCGCCTCCATCACGCCAATCGCCGTCATGTCGTTGTAGCATACCACCCCCGTAAACTCCCGCCCGCCCCGCGACAAGATCTCGCCAAACTCAACGCTCACCTGCGTAATCTGCACATCCGGGCGCCGCACCGTCTCCAAGTCCACCCTGTGCACCGCCGCCGCGTCAGACGTCACCCCCAACTCCATACACGTCTGCTCGAACTGCCGCTGTCGAACCTTCGAGTGATCCTCCAAGCCGATCTCCCCGACGTAAAGCAACTTCCGGTGCCCCAGCCCTGCCAAATGTCGCACGGCCATCTCCACACCGGTCTTCTGGTTGAAATCCACG
>JBBRUM010000620.1:0-2066 GCA_038247815.1 Tepidisphaerales bacterium
AACGTTTGAGGGTCTCGCATTCCGATACTCCGCCCGCACCCGCTCCTTCAACGCCCACACTTCCTTCGCCGTCAACACCCCCGTAAACGGCGAACTCGGCCTTAGTCGCTGCCCCCTCTCCCCCGCGTCGCACAGGAGCACGAGCAACTCCCCAACCGGCAACTCCAGAATCGCATCCCATTCGTCCAGCACCGTAAGATACCCCCGGTCCCCACGGTGCAGCTCCCTCCACCGCGCAAGGTTCGATCGCGCAACATCCATCCACTCCGGGTGCGCGGGCAGCCCCTCCGCCACCCGTCGCCCAAGCTCCAAACTTATCCGATCACTTAGCTCATGCGACACGCCCGCAGTTTACCACATCAACGCCAACTCGACGACAAAATTCACTATCCCCCCCAAACACCCCGGAGTCCCAAGCCCCCCCTTTCTATCCCCCCGGACACCGCGTAAACTTCCCTCACCTCGCCCGCACCAACGCGTCTTCGACTGAACACAGCGCATCTTGATGCGTAACACCTTGTAACGGAGCTTCTACCGTGGCGTCCCTATCCCCGGAGAGATTCAACCTGTGATCGCATTTGCCAAGCCTCCCGGCACTTCAGTGGGCCCGACGGCGGACGAACTTCTGGCCGAGTTTCGAGCGACCGGTGCACCACCGGCATTCGAGGAGCTCGTGCGTCGATACGCCGCCATGGTGTTTTCAGAGTGTTACGCCGTGACCAAATCCCGCCACGACGCCGAAGACGCCGCCCAGGCGACCTTCCTCACCCTCGCCGTCCAGGCGCGAACCGGTGAGGAAATCCGATACCTCGGACCCTGGCTTCAACGCGTCTCCCGCCGCGTCGCCCTCGACCAAGAGAAAGCCAAACGCCGCCGCAAAAAGCGCGAAGACAACCACCACCGCATCAACGGCACCGCCGGCGTCGCCACAGCCCACCGTGACGGCCTCGACCAGCTCGAACTCCGACACCTCATCAACGACGAACTCCAGGCGCTCCCGGTCAAGTACCGCATGCCCCTGATCCTCCACTACTTCGGCGGCCTTTCCCGAGACCAGATGGCAGCCGAGCTCAAGTGCAAACCCGCCACCCTCGGCGTCCGCCTTTTCCGTGCCCGCGAAATGCTCGGTAAGCGCCTCAAGAAAAAAGGCATCGCACTCCCCGCCGCCATGCTCCCGCTGGGCATCGCGATGGTCGTCCGCGAAAGCGTCGAACAGCACGGCGTCATGGCCATGGCCGCCAGCGCCTCCCAAATCGCCGACGCAGCCGCCCGCGTCGCCGTCGGCCTGCGCCCCACCACCGGCACCGTCTCCCTCGCCGCACTCGCACTCGCCGAATCCGCCTCACACGAACTGATCCTCAAAAAAATCCGTCTCATCGTCGCCGCCGCCGCCATCGGCGCATCCGCCCTGGCAGCCGGTGGCGCAACCGTCGTCGAACGCATCGCCAGCGCATCCCTCCCCTCCCTCATCGACGTCGGCGGTTACATCCGATCCCTAATCGGCCCGAACATCGACCTCCGCGTCGACACCACCCAACGCCTCGACGCCGGTCAGCCCCTGCCCGACGCCTGGCCCAGGGCCTTGGCATTCGCCGGCGGCGAAGGCCGGCTGGAACTCACCACCGTCACCAATCGCCCCGTCTCCGACGCCCCCCGCCCGACCCCAACCCCCTCCGGATCCTCATTCCCCCCCAAGACACTCGCCAAAGCCGCCAACGGCCAAAGTGCCCTGCTCATCGCCGGCGGACCCTCCCCCGCAGCCAGCGACCGGAACCACGAAAACTCCACCACCCAAACGCCCCACTCCTCAGCCGACTCTGATCGACGCGCCGCGGAAACCGGCGCACCCTTCCACGCCGCTTCCAGCGCTTCCCGCAAACCTGCTTCCCCCGGCCCCGCATCCGAGTCGGCCGTCCTCCCACACCACGATTCCCCAAACTTCGCCTCCCCCGCCTCCTCATCCGGACCGTGGGGCGGCGGCGGCTCGTTCTCCTCCAACACCAAGTTCTCGCTCCGACCCGTTCCCATCGCCTCTTCACGCTCCCCGGCCACCCTCGCATCCTCTC
>JBBRUM010000621.1:0-2066 GCA_038247815.1 Tepidisphaerales bacterium
CCCACGTACTCCCTCCCCGAGCACCCACATCCCGTTCAAATTCTTAACACCCACCCCAACCGAACCCGTTTCTAGCCGCCTAGCCCCCCAAAAACCGCACCGGTCGAACGGTCGTGATGACCCTCCCCTATACAATTCCCCGCAAACGGCACTCGACGAACACTCGCCTTTGTGTTGGAATGATCAGTGCCAGGGAACCAGCGCAACAGAGGAAGGACTCAATCCCATGCAAATGATCGAAGCCGTCATCAAGCCCAACAAGCTCGACGCAGTCAAAACAGCCCTCGCAAAAATCGGAATCCTCGGCGTCACCGCCATCGAAGTTAAAGGCTTCGGACGCCAAATGGGCCACACCGAACGCTACCGCGGAGCACGAATGGACGTCGGATTCGTACCCAAAGTCCTCCTCAAAGTCTGCGTAAAATCCCTCGAAGTCGACCGCGCAGTCTCCGCAATCGTCGAAGCATCCCGCTCCGGTGAAGTCGGCGACGGCAAAATCTTCGTCTACCCCATCGCCAAAGTCATCCGTATCCGGACCGGCGAAGTCAACGAAGAAGCCCTCTAGTCCCGCCCCCCGTCACCCCCAACAGCCTCGGCGAGTCCACGTATGGCAGACCGCAGCCTCGACGAACTCCGCACCGAGATCGACTCCCTCGACGCGCGCCTCGTTGAACTCCTCAACGAGCGCGCAAGGGTCGTCGTCGAAGTCGGCAAGTACAAACAACGCACCAACTCACCCATCTACGCCCCGGACCGCGAAAAAGCCGTCCTCGACCGCGTCCGCTCCCTCAACAAAGGCCCACTCCCCAACCGTTGCCTCGAAGCCGTCTACCGCGAACTCATGAGCGGATCCTTCGCACTCGAACGCCCGCTCCGTATCGGCTTCCTCGGCCCTGACGGCTCCTTCTCCCACCAAGCCGCCGTACTCAAATTCGGCTCCTCCGTCGACTACGTAACCCTCTCCGACATTGGCGCCGTCTTCGAACAAGTCACACGCGGCGGAATCGACTACGGACTCGTACCCGTCGAAAACTCCATCCACGGCGGAGTCATCGACACCCTCGACGCATTCCTCACCTCCCCGGCCCGCATCTGCGCCGAAGTCCTCGTCACCATCCACCACCACGTCCTGGCCACAGGTCCCTGGGACAAAGTCAAAGTCGTCTCCTCCAAACCCGAAGTCTTCGCCCAGTGCCGAGAATTCCTCACCACCGTCGCCAAAGGCCGCGAAATCCGCGCCGCCCCCAGCACCTCCGCCGCAGCCGAACTCGCCAGCCATGAAGAAGGCGTCGCCGCCATCGGCTCCCGCCTCGCCGGAGAGCTCTACGGCCTACACGAACTCTTCGAAAACATCGAAGACAACCCCGACAACGTCACCCGATTCTGGGTCATCTCCCGCGAGCCCGCCCGAAAATCCGGCGACGACAAAACCGCAATCCTCTTCACCACCGCCCACAAACCCGGCGCACTCGCCGAAGTCCTCGACGTCTTCCGCGACGCCGGAATCAACCTCACAGACATCGAAAAACGACCCAGTAAAAAGGTCAACTGGGAATACTACTTCTTCATCGACGCCGTCGGCCACGCCGATGACGAATCCCTCAAACGCGCCGTCGAAGCCGCCCGCGCACACTGCCTCCAACTCACCCTCCTCGGCTCATACCCCCGAGCCGGCGAAGTGCTTTAACATCCTCTCCCGCGTATCATCCGCCAACACAATCCAAGACAGGAGGTCTGACGATGTCTCGACGGATCGAAACCGCACTCGCTACCGCTATCTCAATAACCCTGCTCTCCCTCCCCGGCTGCCAGCAACAGCCCCAATCCATCTCCCAACCCCCCATCCCCGCCCCCCGCGCCAGAGTTTCCGAAACCCCCGGCAACACCTCCACCCAACCCGTCGCCGGCCTCAACGATCCCGCCGCCCTCGAAGCCCGCATCCGACAACTCGTCGGCGAACTCGAAACCGCCCAACGCAACACCCCCGAATCCCCCAGAATCTCCACCCCACCCACCATCCCCGCCGAACCCCCCACTTCCATCACCGTCTCCTCACCCACCCCAAC
>JBBRUM010000622.1:0-2065 GCA_038247815.1 Tepidisphaerales bacterium
GAACCGCCGCCAAACCCGCGCCCTCACGCAAGCCGGCGAGCCTGAAATCCCTCCCCACCCCTAACCTCCGACCAACCCCACCCCGCCTGCCTCACCCTTTTCAGTGCCCCGCCCGCTTGGCCGTTGCCATTTTTCCCGTTCCCTCTTTTTCTTCTTTCTTCCCCTCTTTTCCACCGTGCTCCATATCTTCCTTGTCCCCCGTCTCGCTGTCAGACACCGGCGCATTGCGATATACGACGTTCTCCGCCGTCTTCGTCAGCAGCGCGTCCGCCTGCTCCTCCTCACGCAGCGTCTCCTCCAGCATCTTCGCGAAGTCCATCTGCCCCAGCCGCTTCGCCAGCGCCCGAGCCGTCCCGTAACCCGAAATTTCGTAATGCTCCACCCGCTGCGCAGCCGCGATGATCGCCCCGTCAATCACCAGCTCGTTCCCCTGCTCTTCCGTCGCCTCCACTCCCTCCTCCAGCAACCCCTTCATCCCGTGACACACCTTCCCCTTGGCTTTGAACCCCGCCCGCTCCGCGATCGTCTCCAGCCGCTGCACCTGCGTCCGCGTTTGCTCCAGGTGATCCGTCAGCGCGCCCACAAGCTCCTTCGAGCTGGCGGCTTTGATCATCCGCGGCAAGGCCCGAACCAACTGCGTCTCCGCGCTGTAAAGGTCTTTGATCTGTTCCTCGAAAAGGTCGCTCAAAGTTTCCATCGTGTCTCCTTGTTTGGGTGAAGGGAGACATTAACTGCGCGCCAACTCCCGACTATCGGGCCGCGCGCCTTACCCCACATCGGATTCCCCCCGACAGGTCACCTCACACTCCGCCGCCCTCACACCATAGAACACAGAATCTCGCACCCCTCCCGGATCTTCTCGTCCGTCACGGCGTAGCTGATCCGAATGTGCGTGTCCCTTTTCGAGAACACGCCCCCCGGAATCACGAGCACATTCCGCTCGATCGCCCGCGCCGCAAACTCCGCACCCGTCGTGTTCCCCGGTACCTTCGGATAGATGTAAAACGCCCCCTCCGGCTTGACCACCTCAAACTTCCGCGACAGCAGCGAGTAAACCAAATCTCTTTTCACGCGATACGCCTCCACATATCCCGACATGTCCACGTCCACCGCCGCTACCGCCCCAACCTGCAGCGGGCTCGGCGCACACACGAACGTGTACTGTTGCAACTTTGCCATCGCCTGAATCAAATCCCCCGGCCCGACCGCATACCCCAGCCGCCACCCCGTCATCGCATGGCTCTTGCTAAAGCCCCGCAGCAGCAGCGTCTTCTCCCACAAGCTCGCCACCGACCTCACCTTCGGCAGGTAAAAAAACGGGTCGTAAATCTCGTCCGATATCACCGTCAAATCGTGCTTTCTCGCCAGCTCCGCAGCCGCCCTGACGTCCGCTTCTGTCATCATCACCCCCGTCGGATTTGCCGGCGAACACAGAATCATCAGCTTCGTCCGCGGCGTGATCGCGGCTTCCACCTTTTCCGGGTCGAACCGAAAATCCGGATACGAATCCAACGCCACCGGAACCCCACCCGTCATCGAAATCATGTGCCGATACGCCACAAATGACGGATCCAAAAACACACACTCATCCCCCGGATCCAGCACCGCCATGATCCCCAGCAGCAACCCACCCGACACCCCCGACGTCACCAGCACCTCTCCCACATCCCGCCCCAACTCAGCCGACAACGGCCCCCGCAACTTCTCCCGCAAGTCCAAAATCCCCTGCGTCTGCGTGTACCGATTTTGCCCCCCCTGAATCGCCGCAATCGCCGCGTCCTTCGCCACCTGCGGAACGTCAAAGTCCGGCAATCCGATCGAAAAATTGATCGGATCCTTCAACTTCGCCGCAAGGTCGAACACCTTGCGAATACCCGAAGCGTCGATCCCCTGAACCCGCTTAGAAAGGTGCGTGTGAACTGGCATGGGTCGGCAAGTGTATACGCATCGCACCCCCGTAAAAAACACACATCCCCCGCAATAACCCGCCACCCCTCCCGCCCCACTCATGGCCTGCCCGCCGATCCGCCGATACTCGTCCTGTGAGAGAAGCCCGACTCAACCC
>JBBRUM010000623.1:0-2064 GCA_038247815.1 Tepidisphaerales bacterium
CCCTCACCCCCCACACTCCACCCCGCCCCATTTTACCGGCCGGTGCATTTCCACCACGCCCTCCGGGCTCCATACCCACTTGTCATCGTATCGCGTCTCCTTCGGTACCTTCACGTACTTCCCCCCCACCCCTCCCGCCACCTCGTGCATCCACTGCACGCGCGAAAAATTCACCCGCCACGTCTCCCCCGCATTCGGCTTGCGGCCGCCGCCCGCTGTCAGCTTCTCCAGCCCCGCGAACGGTATCGCCACCTCCACGCTCCACCCCTCGTCCACATCCGAGGCATCGTTGACCGTCCCCCGCACATGCACAGCCGACCGAATCCCCTCGAGCTCCACAAACGTGTAGTTCCCCCCGTCGACATACGGCTTGGGCAGCGTCAGTTCCATCGTCGTTCCCAGCGCGTTGATCTCGAACTCGTAATAGTTCTTCCTATCGCCGTCCGGGTCGATGAAAATCTCGAAGTCGTTGTCGTGGTAGATCAGCGAGTTTCTCTCGACAAGGCTGCCCCAAACGTGCGGCTCGGCCATCTCAGCCAGCACGTAGAAGTAGTCGTCGTCCCACATCATCTTCGCCCGCGTGCGATGCCTCGGCTGGGGTTTGGCGTCGCCCTCGATGTCGACGAAGTCCGCCGTCCACGCCGCCGCCCCCCATGCCACGTCGTCCCCCCGCCCGTCCAACTTCGGCGCAATCGCCGCCCGGGCACACACGTACCGCCGCGGACCCGATGGACTCGTCGCTGGACTCGTCGCTGGGCTCTCAGTTGGATTTGTCATTGGACTCGCCAGTGGATTCGCTGTGTTTTGCATGGCCGCCGTCAAAACAAGAACCGCCAACACTCCCGCCATAGCCGCCGCCACCGTCACGACGTCGCCTTCCGAAAAATCAGCAGGTAGTTGAAGCCACGCAGGAAAAAATTCCCCTCGTCTGCGGCTTTGCGGTAATTACCCATGTTCAGCGTCTTGTTGTGCCGCGTCACCGCGACGATGTCCACCGGGATCAGCTTCTGCCGCAGCAGCCCGAAAAGCTCGAACCCCAACGCGTAAAACTTCCCCCCCTGCCGGTCGTGCTCGTAGCTGTCGCTGACGTACAACCCCGTGTAGCCACCGGGTTTGAGCACACGAGCGATCTCGGTGATCACCTGCCCCATGGCCTCGTAGTACTTTCCGCCACCTGCGTCGAGCTTGCCGATGTCGCGCGGGTCGGGGCCGTAGTCGATGTGCGTCGAGTAAGGCGGGTCGATGAACACAAAATCGACCTTGTTCGTCAGCTCCGGCGGTAGCTTCCGCGCGTCAACGCGAAAGATGTCCGTCCGCGTCGGGTGCACGTCGTAGCCCAGCGCCTTTCGCCCGAGGTCCCGCGCCACGTCCAGCGTCGTCCCGCTACCGCAGCACGGGTCGATCACGAGGTCGCCGGGCTGGGTGTAGCGTTCAAGGAGGTTCCAGATGATGTAGCTCGGCGTTGCGCCCTTGAACTTTGCGTCGCCCTGCATGCCCTTGCCGTAGTGCTGGCTGGGGTAGTCCCAGAGGGTGGTGACCTGGGGGACGAGCGCGGGTTTGTCGAATGCCTCCCCACGATGGCCTGGCCGGCCCCCGCCAACACCACTCCCCGCGCGTCCTCCGCCTGTGCCGCCTCCACCCAATCCTCCATCACGTTTAAAAGTCGGTCGTCCCCGTTCGCCTTGCGCCATGGTGCCCGCAGTTTAGCACCCGCCAGCCACCGGCACACCCGACCCACCGCCGGTGTACCACGGGCCACCGCCACCAACGGAAAACCCCCGACCGTTCCGGGTCGGGGGTTCGAATCGTTACTTTAGAGGCAGGCAATCGGACGGGTCTAATAGCGATCGCGGCCACCGCGGCCGCCTCCACCACCACCGCCGCTGCTACCGCCACCGCCGCCGAATCCGCCGCGGCTGCCGCCGCCGCCGCCGAATCCGCCGCGGCTGCCGCCGCCGCCACCACCGCCGCCGCCGCCGTAGCCGCCGCGACCACCACCACCGCCACCCCCACGACCACCGCCGCCGCCGCCTTCTTCTTTGGGGCGAGCTTCGTTGACCGTAA
>JBBRUM010000624.1:0-2055 GCA_038247815.1 Tepidisphaerales bacterium
CACGACCGACTCCAACCACGGTCTTCCGGTCTTCGAGAACAGACTCGACCGACAGTTCCAGGCCGAGGCACCCAACCAGAAATGGCTGTGCGACATCACGTACATCCCAACGGGCGAGGGTTTTCTTTATCTCGCGGCGGTGCTGGACACCTACAGCCGAAAGATCGTCGGTTGGAGCCTGGGCGAGACGCTGGACCGCTCGCTGTGCATCGACGCCCTCAAGGCCGCCATCGCTACTCGCAGGCTGATGCCCGGGGGCTTGACCGGGTTGATGCACCACAGCGATCGGGGATCTCAATATGCCAGTCACGATTACCAGGAACTTCTCAGGGCATGGGAGATCAATGTCAGCATGAGCCGGGTCGGCAACTGCTGGGACAACGCGATGATGGAGAGCTTCTTCGGGAGTCTGAAAACGGAGCTGACCCATCACGAGAAGTACCAAACCCGGCAGGAGGCCCGCAGCAGCGTGATCGGGTGGATCGAAGGCTGGTACAATCGCCGCCGACGCCACTCCGGCATAGGCTACAAAACCCCCGAACAACTCGAAGCAGAGCGTAACTGAAATGATCAGAACCTAACCAGCCACGCGCCCACTATTCGTGGGGAGGGTCACAACCTCATCCTGCACGGCATCGACGACCCGCACATCTGGCACGGCAATTCGCTGACGGGCAGCGAGACCTACGGCGGGCTGTTCAAGGGCGCGCCATCCGCGTTCGAGGTCATCCTCGCCAACCCGCCCTTTGGCGGCAAGGAAAACGCCAGCAGCATCAAGGACGCCGACTACCCCACCAGCGCCACCGAGGTGCTGTTCCTGCAGCAGATCATCCGCTCGCTGGCCCCCGGCGGCCGCTGCGCGGTAGTCCTGCCCGAGGGTGTGCTCTTTCGCACCAACGAAGAGGCGTTCACCAAGACCAAGAAGAAACTCCTCGAGGAGTGCGACCTGTGGTGCATCGTGTCGCTCCCCGGCGGAGTCTTCACCGCCGCGGGCGCGGGCGTGAAGACGAACCTGTTGTTCTTTACGCGTGGCAAGCCGACGGAGAGAATCTGGTACTACGACCTCTCCGAGCGCAAGGTGGGCAAGAAGACGCCGCTGACGGTCGAAGATTTCAAGGAGTTCTTCGAGTTGCTTCCCAAGCGGGCGGACTCAGACAAGGCATGGACGATGGACTTCACCGCCCGCCGCCGCAAGGCCGCCGATGATGCCCGCCCGTTCCGCCAAACGGAGACTGCCAAGAAAGGCCACGCCGATCTCGCCAAGGACCGGCTCTCGACACTCAAACAGGCCCGGCCCAAAGACGACGCCCTCATCGCGACAGTCGAAGGGGAAGTCGCCACGTGCCTCCGTGAATCCCGCGAAGCTGCCAACAAGGCCCAGGCGATCGAGGATGCCGTCTACGACCTCAAAGCGGTCAACCCGAACAAAAAGTCCGACATCGACACCCGTACCCCCACCGAGCTGCTCGACCTGATCGACAGCAAGGGGAACGAAGTCCTAAAAGCGCTCGCCGAACTGCGAAAGATGGGGTGAAGTGCATCCTTGGCGCACCTTCAGTTCTTCCTTCGCCTCGTCAGCATCGCCATGGATCCTCCGAATCCAACGAGTACGAGAGAAGGCTCCGGGATCACCACGGTGAACGAGATGGCGGGTCCTGCAGTGGTCGGTACTTCGACCGGTAAGCCCGGATCCGCCGGATTAAATGCCAAAGCATCACTGAAACTGATGCTCAATTGACCGGCACCCAAGGCGATAGGCGTGAGCAGGATCGTCGCGAAAACACCGTCGGCTGAAATGAGGAACTCGGGGAGTGGACTGTTTGTCTGAAAACTGACATCAGCGACACCCCCGTTCACGAACCAAAGGAAGTCCAGGGGAGTTGCGGTCGGCGACGGAACTATGGAGCCCGGCAGGACCGTAGATGGTGAACCGAGAACCGTCGGCGTGAAGTCGACCCTTCCAGCCAGCAGCTCGAGGCGCGTGCCGGGTTCCAACCCAGAGATCCCGATATTGACGCGAACCGGCTGTCCCAACACAAAGCCTGCCGCCTCAAC
>JBBRUM010000625.1:0-2043 GCA_038247815.1 Tepidisphaerales bacterium
AGCTCTTGCCGGTCCACGCCCAGTACGCAATCGCCGCACCCCCGAACACCGTCCCCGCTGCCAGCCACCCGTGTCGTCGGGCTCCATACGCCGCCATCGATGCGCCCGCCAGCAACGACGCCGCCCTAATTGCAAGCCCCGCAGGGTCAACACGCGTAATCACGTACTCGTCACCCTGCCGCTTGGCCACATATCTCGGTGCACCCATGACTTGCCTCCTTAAACCTATCAAACCGATGCGTTGTTTCCCCAAAAAATGGCACCGCCCGGCCGTTGCCGTCCGGGCGGTGCCCACAGGGAAGGGTTTCAACAACCAATAACTTCAGGCCCTTGGCGATGCGCCCAGATCCGGACCGGTACTCTTGGTCTTGTTCGCGTCCTTGTGGACGCTGTCGTACCTGTGCCACGCGTCGGCCACGGCCTGACGCGCCTGGTCCCATTCCAGCCTCGACTTGCCCTTGATCGATTCCCATCGCTCACGCATCTCGGGTTCCGCGTCGTCGAACCTGCTGTCCAATCGCGTCGATCGACTCGCATACCCCAGCCCGTAAGCCGGCCCGTAGTCGTCCTCGAAGTTGTAATCCGAGTTGTAATACGACGCCCGGGGAAGGTTGTCGCGCCAGTAGCGGTCTTCCTCCGTCGGGTCGATGACTTCCGCGACCCCCTTCCCGGCGTAACCTCCGCCGACCGCGCCAACCACCAGCCCGATTGCGGCGCCGATAACCGTTCCAACGCCCGGAACCACCGAGCCCGCCAGGGCCCCGGCAGCTCCGCCCGCGGCGGCACCTACGCCCACGCCCACGGGGTGTGCGCCCTTGGCCCCAGAAATCGGGTCCCGATTCGGGTGGCGAACCTCGCGTTGAATCACAGGGGTCCGATCCGCCATCTTGTCAGTGTCTTGTACAGCCATGTTTGGCTCCATTCTTTGTGCCGACGCCTATTCGTCTGCAGTGAGGAGAATCTTCACCACATCCGGCCGCCGCGCACATCAGGCGAAATCTGATCCCCCACTACGTTCCCTACCCCGCAACGCCCAGCACCTCCCCCATCCCAATCAGCCACACCCCGATCCCGCAACGTCACCGCATGTGCGACCCTCCCAACCTTCTCGAACAAGGATTGAATCTATGGAACTCGCAACTCTTCTCCCCCTCGCGGCCGCCGGCTGGTCACTCATATATCTCATACTTGGCGGCGGCTTCGGCGGCGCGATCATCATCTTCATCGTGCTCAAGATGTTCGGTAAGTGACCCCACCTACAAGCAGAACGGAATCTGAAATGACAAACATGATCCAAGAACGTCCACGAAATGAACTCTACGAGCAGTGGCTCCCCTCTGCATCAGCCCGGCCGCACGAAGTGTGGCATGACCGGCTGGGGATCGTTCGCGACGCGATCCAGCCTTGGGCGTACGAACTCGACAACCTCGTTCCCGGCACGCCTCAATACCGCGCAGTCACGGTGGCCATCGAGCACCTTGCCGCCGAGGTCAAACGACTGGAGATCGAAATCGCGCACTGCAGCACGGTTCAATCGCATATGAAGACAATCCATTCACGCCTCGTCGAGACCAGGCTCGAATCCGTGCGCAAGGCGACCAAGATCTTCACCCTCCTTATGTCACGCAGATCACATTTGCCGTGGAGCGAATAGCGTTCTGGTAGCTGCGGATCGAACTGCTGCCACCCCCATTCAAAGACCTGAAACGGGTGCCCCGTGAATTGGAACTCGACACGAGTCAAACAATCTAGATCCAATTTAGCGAATCGGCGGAGAGAGCTTCTACTCAATTCTTTTTTTGTCACATTCGTGTTTTTGGATGGACGCAAGCAGTCTTCCCCGAGATAATTCGTTGAGTGAAAGGCGATACATCGATACACCATCGCACCAGCAGGAGCATCGCGGACGTCGGTTCGCGAAGTCGATCCCTGCCGGCTGCTACGGCGCTGTTGTGCCCGGCGACGAGAGGGGTTGAGGTGTCGCCAGAGTTTCGAGAACTGGTGGGACTCGGGCTGGGCGAAACCGTGACGTTGGAGAAGTTG
>JBBRUM010000626.1:0-2041 GCA_038247815.1 Tepidisphaerales bacterium
CCGCGCCGCCGAGGGACCGTCCACCGCGACCGCCGCCGCGACGGCCCCGGTGGCCGCACGCCCGCTCCGCGTGCTCGTCGCCGAGGACCACCCCGTCAACCAGCGACTGGTCACACGAATGGTCGAAAAACTCGGACACACCGTCACCCTCACCGCCAACGGCGCCGAAGCTCTCGAAGCCCTGGAACGCGAGTCGTTCGACATCGTCCTGTTGGACATCCAGATGCCCGTCCTCGGCGGCCTCGAAGCCGTCGCCGAGCTCCGCCGCCGCGAATCGAATCTCGGCGTGCGCACGCCCGTAGTCGCCATGACTGCCCACGCGCTCCAGGGCGACCGCGACCGCTGCCTCGCAGCCGGGATGGACGGTTACGTCTCCAAACCCGTCCGCCCCGTCGATCTCGCCTCGGAGATCGCCCGCGTCCTCGGCGACGCCCAACCGCCCCCAGCCCGGTCCGCCGCCGGCGACACGCCCGACGTCCTGGCCGTCGACGAGAACGCCGTTCTAGCGCGCTGCGGCGGCGACCCCGCCCTCCTCGGCGAGCTGGTCGACCTCTTCCTCGGCGAGTGGCCCCTGACCCTCGTCAACCTCCTCGACGCCGCCGAGCAACGCGATGGAAAACGCCTCGCCGCCGGCGGACACAAACTCCGCGGAGCACTGGGCGTCTTCAACGCATCCGCCGCCGTCGAAGCCGCACGCCGACTCGAACACTCCGGCGAAGCCGGCGACTGGCCCGGCGTTCCCGACACCCTGCGGCAACTTGAGAACTCCGTGGGTAGACTATTGCCAGCCCTTCAGGAACTCGCCCGGAAAGTACAGGTGCCCTAATGAACATCCTTATCGCCGAAGACGACAACGTCTCACGCAGACTGCTCCGCGGCCACCTCGAACGCTGGGGTCACACCGTAACGGAGTCCCGCGACGGCTCTGAGGCATGGGACCTCTTCGTCCGCTCGACCGCGCCCGCCGCCGAAACCGTCTTCCCCGTCGTCGTCATCGACTGGATGATGCCCGTCTTGGACGGCTTGGAACTCATCCGCCGAATCCGCGCCCTCACCCTGCCACGATACACCTACCTCCTCATGCTCACCGCCAAAATCGAAAAAGACGACGTCGTTCGCGGGATGGACGCCGGAGCCGACGACTACCTCACAAAACCCTTCGACAAAGAAGAACTCCGCGCCCGCCTCCAAGCCGGCCAACGCATCCTTGACCTCCAAGCCGCACTCACCCAAACCGAAAAGTCCGCCGCCGTCGGAAGGCTCGCCGTTGGCGTCGCAGCCGAAATCTCCGGCCCAATCGCAGAAGTCCTCCGATCCCTCTCCGAACTCCGCACCGACACCCACTCGCTCGTCGACGCGCTCCACCCGGCTGATGCTCCCACCCAAGTCATCGACGTCGGCGACCCGCCCCGCCCCGCTCGCCCACCCATCGACGCCGAAACACTCCGCGACGGACTCGGCCCCCGCTTCGTCGCCGCCGAGAACAAGCTCCACCGCGTCCGCGAACTCGTTCGGTCCCTCCGTGACTTCTCGCGCATCGACGAAGTCGCCACTAAACAGCTCTCGCTCTCCGCCCTGGTCTCCGAAACGCTCTCGATGTGCCGCCCCGAGCTCGCCGAAAAAACCCTCCTCGTCCACTTCGTCCCCCCCGAGTCGCTCCCCGCCGTCCTAGGCCACCCCGGTAAGCTCAAACGCGCCCTGTACAACCTCCTGTCATTCCTCATCGACTTCACCCCCGAGCACTCCACCCTCAGCGTCACCCTTACCTCGCGCAATAACCAACTCCTCCTCGAGCTCGCCGCCCCCACCCCCACCCTCGCGCCCGACAAGCTCCCGCACCTCTTCGAGCCGTTTGCCTACGTCGGGGAAACCACTGTCCGCTCCGGGCCGCCGTCCTCCGCCCAATCCGGCTTGGGACTGCCGGTGGCGTTCTCCATCGCCCGAGAGCACGGCGGATTTCTCGACGCCGCAGCCCGGGCAAACGGCACGGTCCTCCAGATGACCCTCCCCACCGCCGTTTGACCTATACCCGCTCCTTCAC
>JBBRUM010000627.1:0-2040 GCA_038247815.1 Tepidisphaerales bacterium
TCCACCAACGCCTACCTCCGCAAAATCGCCTCCAGCCAAATCACCCAGCCCCCCTCCGAAGAAACCCTCCGCGAAGCCTTCAACGTCCTCTACGGCGAAACCGTCCGCGTCCGCCACATCGCCGTATCCAACATGCAGGAAGTCGCCACCGCACAACAACGCCTCGCCGCCGGCGTACCCTTCGACGCCGTCGCACGCGAACTCTCCCGCAACCCCAAAACAGGCCCCGTCGGCGGCGAACTCCCGCCCTTCTCCCGCGCCGCCACCGACATCGCCCCCGTCTTCAAAGACACCGCCTTCACACTCAAAGAAGGCGAAGTCTCCGACGCCGTCCTGGCCGAGGGCTTCTACCACCTCATCAAACTCGACCGCAAAATCGCGCCCAAAGCCGTCAAGTTCGAAGACGTCAAAGACGTCATCCGCACAGACCTCACCCGCAAAGCCACCGACGCCCTCGTCAAGGAATTCCGCGCCACCCTCGCCACCCAAGCCCGCCAATCCCTCACGATCACCGACCCCGCCCTCGCCGAACAATGGAAAGCCCGCCAAGAAGCCTCCCAACGACAACAAGCAGCTCCCGCCCGCTAGGACGGGAAGCTCGAAATCCGAAGACGGAAAGCCCGCGGCGCACCCGAGATGATGCCCGTACGAAGCCATCAGCTCCCCCCATAGTCCTCGGGCGTGCCCTGACGCTTCGAGCTTCCCCCCGTCAAGCTTCCCCCCGTCGAGCTTCCCCCCCGTTGAGCTTCTTCGGATTTCGAACTTCGAGCCCCGATCGTCTTTTGAACTTTCACTTTCCTCGTTCGCATATGCCTCGGAATTCGACCTTCGGATTTTCCGATCAACCCCCACATATCCTGTATTCTTCTTTCCGCGCGCCTTTCGACGACCTTCCCCCGAGCCCATCATGTCCTTTGATATCAAAGTCTCCGACCGCATCGCCAATCTCCCGCCTTACCTTTTCGGTCGCATCAACAAGATGAAGTACGAAAAGCGGAAAGCAGGCGTCGACATCATCGACCTCGGCATGGGCAACCCCACCGACCCCACCCCCGAGCCCATTGTCCGCAAACTCACCGAAGCCGCGCACGACCCCCGCAACCACCGCTACTCCGTCGGTCACGGCATCGCCGCCCTCCGCCGCGAGGTCGCCGTCAAGTATTCCAGGTTGTACAACGTCAATCTCGACCCCGAGTTCGAGGTCGTCGCCACCATCGGATCCAAGGAGGGCTTCTCGCACCTGTGCCTCGCCCTCCTCGGACCGGGTGACACCGTCTTGGTTCCCGACCCGGCTTTCCCCATCCACACCGCCGCCCCCGCCATGGCCGGCGCAACCATCGTCCAGCTTCCCCTGGGCAACTCCCTCGAGTTCCTCGACCAAGTCGAACAAAAAATCCTCGACCACAAGCCCAAGCTCCTCATCCTCAACTACCCCCACAACCCCACCTCGATGACCATCGACCTGTCCTTCTGGGAGAAAGCCGTCTCCATCTGCAACCGCCACTCCGTAATGCTCATCTCCGACTTCGCCTACGGAGAGATCAACTTCGACGGCTACCGTGCCCCGTCGGTGTTCCTCGCCAAGGGCGCAAAGGACCTCGCGGTCGAGTTCACGACGATGTCCAAGAGCTACAACATGGCCGGCTGGCGGATCGGTTTCTGCGCCGGCAACCCCGACATGTGCAAGGCCCTCTCCACGATCAAGGGCTACTACGACTACGGCATCTTCGCCCCGATCCAGATCTCCGCGATCATCGCCATGCGTCACCACCTCACCCAGCCGGAGGAGCAGTCGCTGATCTACACCAAGCGCCGCGACGTCGTCTGCCGCGGCCTCGACCGCCTCGGCTGGACCTATGAGAAGCCGCGCGCCGGCATGTTCGTCTGGGCCAAAGTCCACCCCGACCACCTCGCCGGCCGGGGCACCATCGACTTCTCCCTCGACCTCATGGACCTCGCCGAGGTCGCCGTCTCCCCCGGCCGAGCCTTCGGCCCCAACGGCGAAGGCGCCGTCCGAATCGCCGTCGTCGAAAACGAACA
>JBBRUM010000628.1:0-2038 GCA_038247815.1 Tepidisphaerales bacterium
GACGGAGTCGGCGGAGCCGATCTCGATGACAAGGTCCGGGCCGTCGTTGAAGCGTTTTCGGCGGAGTTTCGGCAGGTTCTTTCCGGAGATGAACAGGACCTCGGGCGAGCGAATGCACCCGTCGAAGAGCTTGGCGACGAACGGCTCGCCGTAGATGTTCCCGCCGGTGGAGTTGTCGGTCAGATCGCCCAAGACCCTGATCAGCAAGTTCCGCAGGTCGTCGTGATCGACTGTGACGGGCGGCACGAAGTGTGTGACTGCGTTGACCCACTCTGCGCGGTGCCCGCCGAGTTGCATGAACTCGGTCTCGGTCATGGGCACCGGCGGATGGCTTGGCGACTGCTCGGGATCGGTGGGGAAGTCGCGGTCGATGAAGAGATTGTGCCCCGCGTTTGACCTTACCGCAGCTTGATTGTCGCCAGTGCCATCGCGGCCAGCAGGGCGCTGATCAGCCAGAATCGCACCACCACCTGTGTTTCGGTCCAGCCCTTTTTTTGGAAGTGGTGGTGGAGGGGGGACATGAGAAAAATCCGCCGGCCTTCGCCGAAACGCTTGCGGGTGTACTTGAACCAGCCGACCTGGAGCATCACGCTCACCGCCTCGGCAACGAAGATGCCGCCGATCAGGGCGAGCATCAGCTCCTGCCGCGTGACAATGGCGATGTAGCCGATGAGTCCGCCGAGGGCGAGGGAGCCCGTGTCGCCCATGAACACCTTCGCCGGGTTGCAGTTGTACCAGAGGAAGCCCATGCAGCTCCCGAGCATCGCCCCGCAGATCACCGCCATTTGGTCGGCTGCTTTGATGTAGGGAAAGTAGAGCTGCTCGGCGATCCCCTGCAAGCCGACGATCAAGGCCAAAACAAGAAACGAAAAGCTCACGATGCTCATGCACCCGGCTGCCAGTCCGTCGAGACCGTCGGTGAGGTTCACGGCGTTGGAGCTGCCCACGAGCACGACCACTCCGATCAGGATGAACGTCGTCAAGCTCAGCGGGATCGTGACGGACTTGAAGAAAGGCAAGTAAAGATTCCGGACCTCGGGGATGTTTTCGCCGTACTTCCAGGTAAACGCGCAGAGCATGACGGCCAGCCCGATTTGAAACAGCAGCTTCTCCAGCCCGGTCAGCCCCTGCCGCGACTGCGAGCCGGCTTTGCGTGTAAGCTTCAGCCAGTCGTCCACGGCACCCACCCCGCCCAGCCACACGAGGCAGAGCAACGCCATCAGGACGTAGAAGTTGGAGAGGTCGGCAAGGAGGACAGTGGTGGCGAAGATCGAGGCGATGATGAGGATGCCGCCCATGGTGGGGGTGCCGGCTTTGGAGTTCATCAGGGCGTTGATGTCGGCTTGGTCGAAGTCGGGTCGGTCGCCGATTTTGCGGAGTGCCAGGAAGCGGATCACCCGCGGCCCGGCGACGAGCACCGCGAAAAACGACAGCACGACCGCCATCAAAGACTGAAACTCGGCGAAGGTGAAAACGCGAAGAAAGCCCAATCCATTGGACTCCAGCCAGTTTTTGAAGTGTTTGGCGAGGAAGAAGAACATCGTTTCCCGGTCGTTTGGCCTGCTCGTTGGGCCCGGTTGTCAGTCAAGGTCGGACGAACACTCCCCGCGCGCGACACCGCGCACTGCGGTTGTTATCGGCAGGATGGGCCACTTCGCACGAAGGGCTTCGGGAGGGGGCTTCGGGAGGGGGTTCGGCTGGCGGGCGTGTCGGAGATCAGCCGGCGATCTTGCGGGCCGGGGCGTCGGACGGGGTGAGCCCCTGGGCGACGACTTCAAGACGGAGGCTGCGGCTGCCCTTGAGGAGGAGCAGATCGCCCTCGGTAAGTTCTGAGCGGATCGGGTGGGCTGCGGCGGAGGAGTCGGGGAACCACTCAATGCGGGAGGTGGAAAGCCCGGCTGCCGTGGCGGATTCGAGCATGAGCTTGCCCTGGCGGCCGACGAAGACGACGCGGTCCAACGGGAGGGAGGCCGCGTACTCCCCGATCTGGCGGTGGAGCTCGTCGGAGGCGTCGCCGAGCTCACGCATCTCGCCGAGC
>JBBRUM010000629.1:0-2031 GCA_038247815.1 Tepidisphaerales bacterium
ACCGGGAGTCGGAGGCGACCGTCGCAGCGCCGCCTGTCGCGGCGGTCACAGCAGGTTTCGGGTAGATTGGGCGGTCAAACCTCACATCTATCCACGGACGGCGGGCGTCGACTTGGCCGAACTCGGCTGCGATGCGATCGAGGTACATCAGTTTCCGGCGGTCGTCGACCTCGCCGAAGTTGTGCTTGGTGTTCACCGGGCGACCCCAGCGGATTTCGGTGTTGTATCGGGTAACCAGGACGAGGTGTGCGGCTGCGGGATCGACGCGGCCGCTGAAGTTACTGACATCGATTTTGACGATTTCCTGCGCGAACGTTTGGTCGTGGAGGAGGCGCAAGAGCTCTAAGCCTGCCGAGAGGTCGTCGGAGGCCAGGCGACCGGGGTCGGGGGGTCGGCGTGTGACGCCGTCGATGACGCGGATGAGCAATTTTCCGTCCTGTCCGAGGACGACGCGGGGGACCATCTCGGCTTGGATTTGTTCGAGTTTGATTCCCTTGGCGTCGACGAGCCAAAAGTCGCCGTCGAACCGGACGAGGGCGGCTGGAACGCGGAATGTTGCGTCGACCTCGACGGTGTCGCCTGGGGATCCCCCATAGACGCGTCGGACGCGGTTGACCTTTTCGACCCATCGACCGAGGTCGGGGTCGGAGAGGAGCTGGTCGTGAACTTCGCGAAGGATGGACTGGTCGAAGGAGCTGCCGGCGGAGTTGGGTCGGGCGACTTCCTCGATGCGTCGTGCGAGGGCGTCGTTCATCCAGACGGGGCGGTTTTTGAGAACGACGATGGGGGGCTGGTCGGGGGTTGCGTAGCGGGACTCGACGTGCTTTTTTAGTTTACTGAAACCGAGGGTGCTGGCGGTGACGCCGAGGGTGGCGACGAGGCCCCAGAGCGCGATCTTGCGGGCGAGGAGGTGCCCGGCTGAGAGTTCGTCGGAGGAGGCGGACGGCGTTGGTTCGACTTTCTTCTTGGCCATAGGTTGTCCGCCGCGATGCGTGCGGACTTGGCCCTTATCGGACGAATTTGGACGAATGCGTGAGTTTGCAGTGGCGGGGTGGGCCGGGGCGTGTGGACCTAATTACGGCGCTTCCGGGTGAGCAGGGTTGCGACACCCAAGCCGAGAGCGAAGATCGGTGCGGCGGGTTCGGGGACGACGGTCGAACCGCCGGCGAGACCCGCGGAGAGCGACACGCCCGGGACCTTCGACCAGTCGAAGCGGTTGGGGCGGTTTTCGATGGCGTTTTGGAAGGCGAACATCGGGGAGAGTTCGGTGTTGCTGAGGGTTTGCAGGGGTGATATGAGTCGCTCGAGGGCGAGGTCGGAGGTGGCGGCGAGGGATTCGAGGGCGAAGTTGCCGAATGCGGAAGAGGTCTTCACTCCGGTGTTGGCGGTGAGCAGGGCGAGGAACTCGGAGACGGGGATGTCGGTGGCGGTGATGAGCCTGCGCGAGGGGTCGACGGAGGAGTCGGCGGACTTCCACTGTCCGGCGGCGAGGTAGTAGACGCCGAGGCCGCCCAGCTCGGCTGCGACGTCCGAGCCTGGAATGAAGTATCGAGCGGTGAGTTCGAGTGTGCTGGCGCTGGTGGGCTCGAGGCCGGAGAGCGACCAGACGGAGAGTGCCTCGTAGCCTGCGGGGAGTTTGGGGATTTCGCCGCGGTCTGAGGCGAGAAGTGAGACGGTGAGGTTTCCGGGATGTTGGGCGTCAACGACGGTGAGCTGGATTGCGTTGACGAGGTCGGGTTTGGCGGCGGAGGGGTCGTCGCCCCAAGTGACGGTCGAGCGACCGGAAGCGACGGGGAGTTGGGGTAGTGTGAGCTTGCCGCCGTCGCGTGCGTACCAGCCGTTGACTCCGCGGGGCGGGTTGGGGATGTCGTTGTAAACGCGGGCGACGGAGGAGAGGTCGAGGGTTCTGGGTTGACCGTAGCCGTCGGCGATGACGACGCCGGAGTTGTCGAGGTCGCCGGAGAGGGCGGGTGTTCCCCAGCCGCGGAGGACGTCGCCGTCTGCTGAGAGTTGTGATGCGACGGTGAAAGG
>JBBRUM010000630.1:0-2022 GCA_038247815.1 Tepidisphaerales bacterium
GATCAACGTCGCCGTGCCACCTGTGAAGTCGGCGAAGATGTTGGGGAAAGGCGCGAAGTCGGCATTGGCTCCGACCCGGACTTCCTCGAACGTCCCGTTGATCGGGTTCCCCCCGGCGATCGTGCGGTCGGAGGTGACAAAGAGGCTTTGTGCGGAGACAGTGGGCAAGCCGCAAATGGCAAGGCTCAAAGCACTTACGACGGCGGCGAGCACGGGTCGGGAAGGAAACCCTGACTTGGACCGGATCTTTATTCTCCCGGTCTGAGGTCCGTTGGCATTGGCGACTCGGCGTGACATGGCAATTCTCCTGTGGGTAACTGACGTGGCAGGGCGAGCGCTCGGTTACGTCCGGGACTGACCTCGCCTGACAGAGATCAATGCGACGACCAGGGCCAGACCCCCCCAAAAAAAGTGCTGAAAATGTCGGATTTCGATATCTGTCTCAGGGTTGAAGCGAGATTGGATGTGAAGTTGGGGGAGTGGCGGGGTTTGGGGTAATTGGGTGAGCGACTGCGTAACAGTTCCCCGGCGGCCGCCCGGTGGCGGCGTTCGTTCTCCTTGCGACGCCGGGCGAGTTGCCGTGTGGGGGAACGCCTGCTTAAACCTTTACTGCGGTGCTCACGGAGAGGTCGCGGATTTCGGCGGCGGTGACTTCGCGGCCGAGTTTTTCGGACTGGTAGATGCCTTCGCTGATGAGCATGGTGTTCAGAGCGATCTCGGCTGTGGGGATCAGGGGTACTTTCCCGAGGTTGGCGTTGACCCAGTGGTGCTGAGCCGAGGCGAAGAGGTCGCCGGTGCCGTGGACGTTGGACCAGCGCATCGAGGCATTGCTGAGGTCGCCAGTGGAGGTGAGCGAGAGATCGCCGATGTTCTGGAAGAACCCGAAGGGCTCGAGGCGGACGCCGCCCTTGCTGCCGACGATCGTGCTGCCCTCGATCTTGTCGAGGTGGATCGCCCAGGCTTCGATGACGTCCATCGAGAGATTGCCGGCGAACCGGACGAACCCGATACCGAGTTCCTCGACGTCGTAGCCGGAGGATGCCCGCCGGGCGGGGTCCATGTCGATTTCTTGGTAGGTCTTGCCGCTGACACGTTCGACGGTGGGGTTGCCGAGGAGGTAGAGCAGTTGGGAGATGTGATAGACGCCCATGTCGTAGAGCGCGCCGCCGGCAGAGTTGCACTTTTGCACGAAGGTGGGGGTTCCGTATCCGTCGACGTAAGGGCGACCTCGGCGGCGGTGACCAGTGGAGCGTGCGTGGTAGACCTTGCCGAGTTCGCCGGCGTCGATGAGGGCCTTGGTGGCGCGGGTTTCGTTGGTGAAGATGGTGAAGAGTTGGATGGAGAGGTGCTTGCCGGTTTCGTCGCGGGCTTTGAGCATGGCTTGGGCGTCGCGGTAGCTGCCGGCCATGGGTTTTTCGCAGTAGACGTGCTTGCCGGCGCGGAGGGCTTCGATGGTGACCGGGGCGTGGAAGTTGTTGTGCAGGCAGACGTCGACGGCGTCGATGTCGGTGCGTTTGAGCATTTCGCGGAAGTCGGTGTAGTGGGAGGGGACGGTGAAGTCCTTGGCTGCGGATGTGGCGGCGGCTTCCATGATGTCACACACCGCAACCACTTCCGCCCCGGCGATTTTCTGGTAGTTCGTCAGGTGGGAGCGGGCGATTTGGCCACAGCCGATGATTCCGATGCGAAGCTTTTCCATGCGCGATAGCATGACCTGACATGAATCTGGAATCAATTCAGGATGCTGTGCGAACGGCGGGGGTGGACGGATGGCTGTTTGTCGATTTTCGTCGACGCGAACCGTTTGCATATGACGTGCTCGGCTTGCCGGCGGGGACGCCGTCGCGCCGGTGGGCGTACTTCGTTCCAGCGCGGGGCGCTGCGAGGAAGATCCTGCACCGGATCGAGCCCAAGAACCTCGCGGCCCTGCCGGGCGAGGCGGTGTGGTATTCGACCTGGTCGGAGTGGCGGTCGGCGCTCGGCGAACTGCTGGCTGGGAGCGGGATGGTGGCGATGCAGTAC
>JBBRUM010000631.1:0-2015 GCA_038247815.1 Tepidisphaerales bacterium
ATCTCAACGCGTTCCATGCTCGTCGCCCTGCCCGTGCTCTCGTCGACCTCCGCGATCGCCCCGCAAAGACGCACGTCGTTGGTCGCCACATCGAACGGGTGCGGCATGTTCGTCGTCATGAACTTCAGCACACGGTCTTTCCGCCTGCCCAGCACCGAGTCGTACGGCCCGGTCATCCCCAAGTCCGTCAGGTACGCCGTGCCCCCGGGCAGGATCTTCGCGTCGGCTGTGGGGATGTGTGTGTGCGAGCCAACCACCACGCTCGCCCGCCCATCGAGAAAGTGCCCCATCGCCACCTTCTCGCTCGTTGCCTCCGCGTGGATCTCGCACAACACCACCTTCACGCTCTTCGGCAACCCCCCCAGAATCTTCTCAGCCGACACAAACGGATCATCCGCCGGCAAGTGCGACATGAAAATCCGCCCGAGCAGGCAAAAAACCGCCACCTGCACCCCAGAGTTGGTGGTCACAATCGTGTGCGTCCGCCCAGCCGCCTGCGCCGACAAGTTCGCCGGCCGCACGATCCGCTCACTGGCTTGCAGTGTCGGAAAAACGTCGGATTTTTTGAATGCGTGATCCCCCAGCGTGCACACATCGACCCCATAGCTCCGCAGCTTGTGGAACAGGTTGGCTGTGATGCCCGACCCCCCGGCGATGTTCTCCGCGTTGGCGATGACAAGGTCAATCTTTCTGTCCTTCACCAGCGCCGGTAACTTCTGGTGAACCACCTGCCGCCCCGGTCGCCCGACAATATCTCCCAGGATCAAAATGCGGGTCGCCACGAGGGCAACAGTATAGCCAGACCCCACCCCCCGGAAGCAAAATCACCCCACACATCCGCCAAAAACCCTGCCCGCCGCCTCTCCACCTCCCCCTACCAGCCTTCCAGCCCCTACCCCTTCCTACGCCCCGCTCGGAGCCCCATCCAGCCCCAGAGTGTCCCCGACCCAACCGTCCACCGCCCGCATCCGACTCCGCTCCTCCAGACGATACCCCCACCCGAGCCCTCATCCTCCACCCCTCCTCCCTACCATCGCTCCCATGCCCGGTGAGTTCGACTTCATCTCCTGGATCCACGCCCAACAACGCCCCCACAAGTCCGTCCGCGTCGGCATTGGCGACGACCTCGCCGTCCTCAACCTCGCATCCGCCAATCCCGCCTCCCCGCCGCGACACACTCCCGGCCGCGTCAACTCCGGCGGAGCCCCCGGCCGCGCCGACGGCCGCTCAGCTGAAGACCTCCTCCTCGTCGGCGTCGACCAAGTCCTCGACGGCCGACACTTCGACTCCACCCTCCACTCCCCCGAATCCATCGGCCGCAAAGCCATGAACCGCAACCTCTCCGACTGCGCCGCCATGGGCTGCCTCCCCGCCGCCGCCGTCATCGCCCTCGCCCTCCCCGCCGACTACGGCCAAGATCGCGCCCGCCAGCTCTTCTCCGGCATCGCCGCCGCCGCCGACCCCCATTACTGCCCCATCGTCGGCGGCGACACCTCCACCTGGCCCGGCAAGCTCGCCATTTCCGTCACCATCCTCGGCCGCTCCCTCGGCGTCGCCCCCGTCCTCCGCACCGGCGCAGCCGTCGGCGACGGAATCTACGTCACCGGCCCCCTCGGCGGCAGCATCCTCGGCCGCCACATGACCTTCTCCCCCCGCCTCGACCTCGGCCGCCAACTCGCCACCTACCGCCCCCTCGGCAACCCCTGCATCCACGCCATGCTCGACCTCTCCGACGGCCTCCTCCAAGACCTCCCCCACCTCCTCGCCCCCTCCAACCTCCACCCCCAGCTCGGCGCCAAACTCGACCCCACCCGCATCCCCCTCCACCCCGACGCCCTCGAGCTCTCCAAAACCTCCGGCCACCCCCCCCTCCACCACGCCCTCACCGACGGCGAAGACTACGAACTGCTCTTTACCTCCCCCGGCCCACCCCCCGTGGGCATCCGCCTCGGCACCCGCACGGCCGCCCCCCGCCGCCTCCACGGCGCCCCCCCCCCCCCCCCCCCCCGCGGGGC
>JBBRUM010000632.1:0-2005 GCA_038247815.1 Tepidisphaerales bacterium
AGCGGGTCTCTCGCACGCATCGCGGTCTCCCTCGGCCGAAATCGCTCCGTGAGCGAAGCCCTCTTCTTTCTCTGTGCCCTGTTTGGTCGTCGCAGTCCGAAGACGGCGGGGGTATTCGTTTTCGGCTACAATCATCATATGCGGGTGTTGGTTTTCATTGTGGCGTACGAGGCTCATCGCCACATCGTGCCGTTGCTCGAGCGTGTGCCGGGGGAGTTGTGGAACGCGGCTGACGTGCACTTTTTGATGATCGATGATGGGTCGAAGGACGGGGGGGTTTCTCTTGCGGCGGCTTGGCTGGAGAGGCGGGGGGTGGGGAATGCGACGGTGCTGCGGAATCCGGTGAATCAGGGGTACGGGGGGAACCAGAAGCTCGGGTATCGCATCGCGGTGGACGCGGGGTTTGACTTTGTGATCCTGCTGCATGGCGACGGGCAGTACGCGCCGGAGATGTTGCCGAGGTTTCTCGAAACGGCGAGGGCGACCGACGCGGATGTGCTGCTGGGGAGCAGGATGCACTCGGTGCGGTCGGCGCGAAAAGGGGGCATGCCGTGGATCAAGGTGGTGGGGAACAAGGTGCTGACGCGGGTGCAGAACTGGCTGACGGGGCGGAAGCTGTCGGAATATCACACCGGGTACCGCGGGTATTCGACGCGGTTCCTCAGCCGCGTGCCGTTCGAGACGGATACCAACGACTTCCACTTCGACACCGAGATCCTCCTGCAAGCCTTTCACGTCGGCGCGAAGGTCGAGGAGATCGACATCCCGACGCACTACGGCGACGAGGTGTGCCGGGTGAACGGGTGGCGGTATGCGCGGGATGTGGTGCTGGGGACGCTGAGGTTTCGGATGCATCAGATGGGGATGCTGTGCGACTTGAAGTACCGGCACCTGGGTATCGAGAGATATCGGGACAAGACGCAGGGGCGGTACACGAGCCACACGATGGCGCTGGAGGAGGTGGCGCGGGTGGCGCCGCGGACGCTGCTGGATTTGGGGTGCGGGCCGGGGCACATCGCGGCGCGGGCGCGGGAGATGGGGATCGAAGTGACGGGAATGGATTCGCACGAGCCGTTGCCGGGGAAGATGGATCACTTTGTGCGGGTGGACCTGGAGCGGTTGGAGTTGCCGGTGGATCCGTTCGGGTTTGACGCGGTGCTGCTGCTGGACGTGATCGAGCACTTGCAGGACCCCGAGGCGTTTTTGGTGATGCTGCGGAACCGGTCGGAAACGCTGCGGGATGTGGGGCGTGCGCCGGCGCTGATTTTGAGCACGCCCAACATCGCGTTTGCAGCCATTCGACTGAACCTGCTGCTGGGGCGGTTCAACTACGCCGAGCGGGGGATACTGGACATTACGCACAAGCGCCTTTTCACGCGTAAGACCTTGCTGCGGACGCTGCGCGATTGCGGCTATCGGGTTGAACGGGTGCGGGGCGTTCCGCCGCCGTTTGAAGCCGTCATGTCCGGTAGGGCGGGGCGCGTGCTGGGGCGCATGAGCGCGATGATGTCGTGGGTGTGGCCGAGCATGTTCAGCTTTCAGACGCTGGTGGTGTGCCGGCCCCTGCCTGGGGTGCGGCAGTTGCTGGCTGCCAGCGAGCGACATCTGGCGAAGGGGGATGACGCGGTGGCTGGGGTGCTGAGGGAACTGGAGCGGGTGTGACCGCGACGCCGCGGAGTTTGGGGCGGGGTTTGACGGACTTGAGGATGAGGTGGGTGGGAACGAGGAAGCTGGCCAGCACAGAGGGGAGAGGGTTTGAAGGGCCATTGCGGTGGGGGAAAAGTAAAGGGCATCTGTGGAACTTCGGTGCGCGCCGGGCGGGTACCGAATGTCGTCATGGGTCATGGCGGAGGAGGTTGCGAGGGTGATGGTGGCGCCTTGGGCGGTGGCGAGTCTGATGGTCTTGAAGGCGGTGCTGCGTATCCAAAGGTGTACCAACAGGGTGAGCGCGGCGACCGAGAGCGCCGCGCTCGCGGAGATCACCATCGCCGTGCGGCGTGCGGGA
>JBBRUM010000633.1:0-1982 GCA_038247815.1 Tepidisphaerales bacterium
CGGCGGGGGGCTTTGGGGAAGTGTTGCCCGACGGGCGGATCGAGGCGGTTTGGCTGCTGACGACGGCGCAGTTGCCTTGCGAGCAGATGTTGGTGGCGCTAAAGGCGGGGAAGCACGTGTCTGTGCAGAACCCGCTGGGGACCAGCATTCCGGAGGTGGACCGGACCATTGCGGCGCAGGCGGGTTCGGGGAAAAGCGTGGCGGCGGCGCCGGGGCAGATGTTGTCACCGGTGCTTGGGGGAGGTGAGGAAGGCGATTGGGGGTGGGGCAATCGGGCGGACATACTTCGCCACCGCGCCGTTTATGGGCTGGGGCGGGGTCGTGATGGACTGGCCGTCGGGCCCGTCGTGGCGGTTTCGGGAGGGGAAAGGTCCGCCGCGGGACCACGGGGTGTACGGACTGACGACGCTGCTGTGGATGCTCGGGCCGGCGCGGCGTGTGTCGGCGATGACATCGGTGCGGACGGACCACCGGATTTGGCGCGGGGAGAAGTTTGCGGTGATGGAGCACGACAACGCGGGGGTGCTGACCTTGTTTGCGCGCGGTGCGATGGTGACGGTGAACGAGGCGTGGTGTCCCGGGAGCGCGACGAGCGCGGTGCTGCGGGTGCACGGGATGGGGGGAACGATCGAGACATCGGGCGGGCAGTGCGACGTTAACCAGCCGGTGGCGATCGTGCGGAACGAGTGGGGCGGGGAGGTGCGGCGGATCGTCAAAGCCGAGCTTGCCAACAAGACGTGGGAGCAATGGGCCGGGCCAAATGTGCACGTGTGGCGTGACGTCGTGCACCTGGGCGAGTCGATCCGGGCGGGGATCGAGCTGATGAATTCGGCGGCGGCTGTGCGGGGGGTGTAAGCAGTGCTGGAGGCGATTTTTGAGTGGGCGAAGAGCGGGCGGGTGGTGGAGGTGGGGTGAGGGCGTGGTTGGAGCGGGGAGGGCGCGTGGTACAGTTTGGACGACGTGGACGGTGGGTGACTTTTCTTGCGAGAGATGACGATGGGTACTTCGACGTGGACGGATCGGGCGGGTAACCCGCACTTTGTTTCGACAGGACAACTGCCAGCCGGCGACGAGGTCGGGCGGCTGGTGAAGGAGGCGCTCGCTAAGTTCAAGAGGAACCAGCAGGGGAAGAACTCGGCGGTGTATCCGGCGCTCGAACGGGTGGACAGTTCGATGTTCGGATTGTGCGTCGTGGGCACTGCGGGGGACACGTACTCGGCTGGGGAGAGCGAGCATGAGTTTTCGATCATGAGCGTTTCCAAGCCGTTCGTTTTTTCGCTGGTGTGCGAGGCGATTGGGGCCGGGGCGGCGCGGGAAAAGGTGGGGGCCAACGCGACGGGGCGGGCGTTTAACTCTGTGGCTGCAATCGAGCAGAGCGGGGATGGCCGGACGAATCCGATGGTGAATGCGGGGGCGATTGCGACGACGAGCCTGACGCCGGGGAGGAACTTTGAGGAAAAGTGGAACTTTTTGCACGAGGGGCTGTCGCGGTTTGCGGGTCGGACGTTGCCGATGAATGAGGAGATGCTGGCGTCGGCGCGGGCGACGAACTTTCGGAATCAGAGTCTGGCGCGGATGCTGCAGAGCGTGGGGAGGATCTACATGGACCCGACTGAGGCGGTGGATTTGTACACGAAGCAGTGTTCGCTGAATGTGAGTGCGAAGGATTTGGCGGTGATGGGGGCGACGCTGGCGGACGGCGGGGTGAATCCGCTAACGAAGCAGCGGGTGGTCGATCCGGAAAGCTGTCGCGATGCGCTGGTGGTGATGGCGACGGCGGGCTTGTATGAGACGTCGGGGGACTGGTTATTTGACATCGGCTTGCCGGGGAAGAGCGGGATCGGCGGGGGGATCGTGACAGTATCCCCGGGGAAGGGTGCGCTGGGGACCT
The DNA here is from genome assembly GCA_038247815.1 of Tepidisphaerales bacterium. Classification (GTDB taxonomy): domain Bacteria; phylum Planctomycetota; class Phycisphaerae; order Tepidisphaerales; family Tepidisphaeraceae; genus JBBRUM01. Next base: position 1,892 of record JBBRUM010000633.1, read on the forward strand.
TTGCGCCGCCGCTGGACGACGCGGGCAACAGTGTGCGGGGGATTTTGGCGTCGCGGTATTTGTCGGAGCGATTGGGGCTGGATTTGTTCGC
>JBBRUM010000634.1:0-1979 GCA_038247815.1 Tepidisphaerales bacterium
CCTCGCCCCAACGGGGCGCACGCCTCTCGCCACGGGTGCAGCGCACCACACCCCGCAAACCCAAGCCCCAATCGCATCGCCCTTCCCCCCCAACGGGGCCCACGCCTCTAACCACGGACGCTGCGCGCCGCGACCCATGGAAACGATGCCCCGAAGAATGCCTTCTCCCCCATTCCCACCCTGAAACGCACTCACCCTCCAACCCACCTCTCCTCCTCCGCCCACGCGATCCATATATCCATACCCCCACCGCCAAGCCGATCAGCCTCGCCAACCCCCACCGCCAAACGCCCTTCCCCCAAACTCCTCCCCCGCTCAACCCCAAAAATTTTCCCTTGACAAAACCTATCAAAACCCTAACATATTGCAACCTCATCGCAGTCCCACCGCCCCCCCACCGCCCCCCTCCAGTAACAACCCAACCCCCTCTCCTCCCACTCGTGCAAACCGTCACACCATTCATTATCTACCCATAAACCACCCCCTGCCAAATCTACCCCAACATAACAGCGCTAAACCCATACCAAATAATCACTTAACCCAACCTCGACCCCTCTAGACCCCCACCCCCTCACCCATCAGAATCCATCAGAAAGTACCGCATTTCAATTTCACATTTCTCCCACTAACTTGCACAAACCTCCCCCCCTCTCTCCGGTACAAACAACCTCATGGACACCTCCCCCTCCCGCCGCACCGTCCTCCAAACCATCGCAGCCAGCGCCGTCGGCAGTATCCTCCTCCCCTCCATGACTCCCACTCCCACCCGCGCCGCCGCCCTTCCCTCACAACGCCTCCCCCGCGCCCGTCCCGACGAGCTCGGCGTTGACCCAGCCGGCATCCTCGCGTTCCTCACCGCCATCCAATCCAAAGGCCCCGCGCCCCACTCCATGATGCTCCTCCGCCGCGGCAAAGTCGTCGCCGAAGGCTGGTGGAATCCCTACGCGCCCGAAATCCCCCACACCCTCTACTCACTCTCCAAAAGCTTCACCTCCCACGCCGTCGGCCTCGCCGTCTCCGATGGCCTTCTCAAAACCACCGACAAAGTCGTCTCCTTCTTCCCCGGTAAACTTCCCGCCACCGTCAGCCAAAACCTCGCCGCCATCTCCGTCCACAACCTCCTCACCATGTCCACCGGCCACGACCTCGAGCCCGACACCATCGGCGACGACTGGGTCCGCACCTTCCTCGCCGCACCCGTCAAGCACACCCCCGGCACCCACTTCCTCTACAACACCGCAGCCACCCACGTCCTGGCCGCCATCGTCGAACAACTCACAAAACAATCCCTCACCGCCTACCTCACGCCCCGCCTCTTCGAGCCCCTCGGGATCCTCAACCCCAAGTGGCAAACCGCCCCCTCCGGCGTCACCATCGGCGGCTACGGCCTCTCCCTCCGCACCGAAGACATCGCCGCCTTCGGTCAGCTCTACCTTCAGCGCGGCCGCTGGAACGACAAACAGCTCATCCCCGAATCCTGGATCGACCTCGCCACCGCCAAGCAAGTCTCCAACGGCCACCCCGCCACCGGAAACGACTGGAACCAAGGCTACGGATACCAGTTCTGGCGCTCCGCCCACGACAACTATCGCGGCGACGGCGCCTTCGGCCAGTACTGTATCGTCATCCCTAAACACGACGCCGTCCTGGCCATGACCTCCGGCGCCGGCGACATGGCCATGCTCCTCACCGCCGCTTGGGACCACCTCCTCCCCGCCTTCGACCGCGCCCCCCCCCCCCCCCCCCCAACCCCCCCCCCCCCCCCCACCCCCCCCCCAATGACCCCCCCCCCCCCCCCCCCCCACCCCCACCAAAAAAAAAAAAAAAAACCCCCAAACAACCCCAAACACCCCCCCCGCACCAACCCCCCCCCCCCCCCCCACCCCCCCCCCCCACCCCACACCACCCACCACACCAAACCGCCCCCAGCCACAAACACCACCACACACGGAGATGAGCAACCCCAGGGTGTTTGTAAA
>JBBRUM010000635.1:0-1977 GCA_038247815.1 Tepidisphaerales bacterium
AACACGGGCAGCCAGGGTCTCGCGCGGACTTGGAACGGATAAATAAATTGTAAATTTATTATGAACAGTAATTAACATTCCCCGCCGCGCCGCCACTCCACCCTCTCCCTTCGTCCGCGCAAGTCCCAGCCTCCCCACTCCCCCCAGCCGCCACTGTTGCCCCCCCAAACCCGTGCCATACCATCCGCCCACGTCTGTCGAACCCCGCAACCAGTCCCTTCCCCAGGCCACAATCCATGCTCCCGCCCGCAAACCTCGCCCACATGAAGGTCCTCTCCCCCCGTCGCAACTCCACCGCAGCCACCGACCTCGACCAGCTCCTCGACGAGCAACTCGCCCACTTCGGCCTCGACCCCGCCACCGACTTCGCCCAAACCCTCCGCACCATCGCCGAAAAACTCTACACCGCCCAAAGCGACCTCCAGCACCTCTGCCACCTCACCGCAACCTCCATCCATTCCCTCTCCGCCCCCGACAAAATCTCCCACTTCAACGCCAAAAAGTTCCTCTCCTTCCAACTCGCCAAGCTCCTCGACACCCTCCAAAACCCCAACCGCCAGTCCTACCAAGCCCTTAACTACGCCCCCTCGACCATCGCCGCCAAAGGCCCCTACGCCGTCTTCGACAACGTCGCCGCGATCTTCTCCGCCAACCCCGTCATTACCCGCTCCGCCACCTACATCTACGCCTGCGCCGAGTGGATCGAAGACGCCTTCCAGGGTAAGGAGCTCCTCCTCGAGATCTACTCCCGCCTCCTCAACCCCACCTCCATCGCCCTCGCCAACCAAATCGTCGAGCTCGAGTGCGCCCACCTCGCCCGCGAATACTTCGCCTGGAACTTCAACTCCGGCATGGCCGCCATCGACGCAACCCTCTCCCACCTCCTCGGCCGCGACGACATCCTCATCGTATCCCGCAACATCTACGGCGGAGCCTTCCAGCTCATCCACGACTGGTTCGCCAAACCCGGCAACCTCGCCGTCGCCGTCGAAACCTTCGACGGCACCTCCGCCCAAGATTTCCTCGCCTGTCTCGCCGCCACCCAACTGAAATACGCCGACCGTCTCGCAGCCGGTCGCAAGATCTACGTCTATCTCGAATCCCCCTCCAACCCCCACGGCGACATCCTCGATGTCCCCGCCATCTGCTCCGCCGCCCACGCCCACCACTGCCGCGTCATGCTCGATTCCACCGTCGCCACCCCCTTCCTCGCCCGCCCCCTCATCCACCCCGACGAATCCGCCCGGCCAGACTTCCTCATCCACTCCTACACAAAAGACCTTTCCGGCGGCGGCTCGGTCATCGCCGGCGTCGTCCTCGCACGCACCCGCGACATGTTCGCGCCCAAAGGCACCCCCGCCTCAGCCAACGGCGGCGTCGCCTGGGACCAAACCCTCTTCTGGAACGTCTACTACATCAAAGGCGCCTTCCTCAACGCCGACGCCGCCTTCGACGTCCTCCAAGGCCTCCGCACCCTCGACACCCGAATGCTCCAAAAGTGCATCAACGCCCGCGTGCTCGCCAAGTTCCTCGCCGCACACCCCCAAATCACCGTCCGCGGACACGGCCTCCTCGAAGACTCCACACTCTTCCTCGGACTCCCCGCGCCCCTGTTCACAGCCGACTTCGGCCAACTCCCCAAAATCGCCTTCCAACGCTTCTTCGACAACCTCTCCCCCACCTTCGGACACATGATCTCCCTCGGACAGTCCAACACCATCATCGCCTGCCCCGCACTCACCACCCACTCCGAACTCTCCGAATCCGCCCAACGACAAGCCGGCCTCACCCCCACCACCGTCCGCTTTGCCGTCGGCGACGAAGACTGCCTCGACCTCCTCCGCCACCTCACCGCCACCGCCGTACTCACCCTCGACCCCCAACTCCCCGGCTTCTCCCAAAAGTTCCCCACCCCCTCCCAAGCCGCCCACCTCTACCGCACCACCTACCTCGACATCCACTCCAAATACATCCACC
>JBBRUM010000636.1:0-1966 GCA_038247815.1 Tepidisphaerales bacterium
GGACGACGGCGGATGGGCCGGCTGGGCCTCGACGCGCACTCCGGAGCGGGGCGCGTCGGCGGTGGTTTTAGTTGGCGGCTGGATTGGTAAGCGGCGCGTTCAGTGGAATTCGTTGCAGAGTAAGCCGCAATGCTGGGCGTGCCCGTGTAATCTTTGCTCGGGTTTGGGTTTAGATTCTTGGTTGCGGAGGTGTGGCGATGATAAACGCTCGGGGTTGCATTGGGTCTGTCCGCGTGTGTCTCGACTCGAAGGAGTTGGCGGATGGGACGACGGTCGTCGCGGTTACGCCGAGGTTGGCGACTATCGCGCCTCGGCTGGGGGGGGAACGCGGTGGGTTGGACGTGACGGTGGAGATTGACCTCTTGGACGTGGGCGCGACCGAGGTTTATCTGCATGGATACGGCACCGGTTCAGGGGGACGATGTGTGGAGGTGTCGACGCTCACCGAGTCGGCGGCGACATCCGGGGCGGGGCACCAGATGGTCGCGTTGGTGGGGGGTGCGGGTGTGCTGACGGTTGAGGTTCATGATCACCGCGATTTTGCGACGACGCTGAAGGTTTGGCGGGGGTCGGCTGGCCTGAAGGTTCAGGTGTCTTTTGACGTTGCCGGGCCGGACTCGGTTCTGGCAGTGCCCACCGTCTTCGTGCGGACGGCGGCGACACTCAACGAGGCGCTGTCGGAGTTCGCCGGGGATACCGCGATGGAGATGCAGGCACGCAGGCCCGAGCGGCCGATGAGGGTGTGGTGCTCGTGGTATTACAACTACCAGAACTTCTGCCAGACGACGCTTTTGGAGTATCTCGACGGTTTCCTGCGACTTCCGGCGGATCAGCGGCCGGAGGTGGTGCAGATCGACGCTGGGAACTGTACATCGCTGGGAGACTGGCTGTCGCCGAACCATCTTTGGGTGTCGGGGCTGGAGGCGGCTGCGGCGCTGATTCGTCGGAAGGGTTTCCGTGCGGGGATCTGGATTGGTCCGTTTATGGTGGGTAACCGGTCGGAGGTTTTCCGGCGGCATCCGGACTGGATGCTGCACGACTCGACGGGGAAGAGAGTTGTCGAGATGTCGATGTACGGCGAGCAGCGGTTGTGGGGGCGGATAGATGAGGAGATTTACATTTTGGACTCGAGCCATCCCGAGGCGTTCGAGTACATGCGGGGCGTGTTCGCGGCGCTGCGGGGGATGGGGTTTGATTACTTCAAGACGGATTTCATGTACTGGGGATACAGGTCGAGTCGTGGCGTGCGGCGTGGGGTGGGTGGTAAGACTGGGACGCAGTACTTCCGGGATTTCTTGGCGATGGTTCGGCGAGAGATCGGATCGGAGAGCACTTGGCTGGCGTGCATCGCCCCGTTCGCGCCGTTCATCGGTTATGCCGATGCGATGCGTGTCGGGGGCGACGTCGTGCCGGATTGGGGGGAGAAGAGCCCCAACTCGGATCTGGTGCGGCTGCTACCGAACATCGCGTTCGCCAACGGGGTGTGGTGGTTGAACGATCCCGATGCGGTCCTGCTGCGCGATTTTCATACGTCGTTGAGTCCGGCGGAGGCGAAGGCGATTTCGTTTTGGCAGGGTCTCCATGCGGGAATTCTCAATACATCGGACCCGATTCATGAGATGGGCGCGGAGCGGAGGGCGTGGTGGGACGAGATGTGCCGGTTCGGTCCGCGGCCGGTCGTGCCGTTCCGCTTGAATACGCCGGGACTGCTGGGCGTCCAGCGGAGGATTTCAGCCGACGGCGTGGCTCCGGTCGACGTCCTGGCAATCTTAAACCCGAGCGCGACTGAAACGCGGACGGCGACAGTGCAGTGGCCGGGGGATGAGTCGAAGGTGGTTACAGTCGGACCGCACAGCTTGGAGATTCTTCGATCCGACGGACTTTGAAGATCATCGCGGGAGCGGGGTGTGGCGTGGGGGGCGTGGGGTGGGACGCTGGCGTCTGAGCAAGACCCCGGCGCTGAGAA
>JBBRUM010000637.1:0-1966 GCA_038247815.1 Tepidisphaerales bacterium
ACACCCCCGACACCCAACTCGATCAAGCGGTGCAAACCCTCCGGGCAATGCTGCTGCTGTCCGACAAGCGCGGCAAAGGCCCGGCGACCAATCCCGGGCGATAGCTTTAGCGTCCCGCTACCCGGCCAAGCCGCCGAGGCCCGGTGCCCGCCCTACAGCCTGCCTAGCACGCGGCACAGCAACTCCGCCCGGCTTTCCAGCGACGCGATGTCGAGGTACTCCCGCGGGCTGTGCAGCTCCCCGCCCGTCGGGCCCATCGAATCCGCCACGGCCAACCCCGCAGCCGCCAGTTTGTTCCCGTCGCACGTCCCGCCGGAGGGGCGGCTGGCAGTCGGCAACCCCAGCGACCCCGCGACATCAAGCACCTTCGCCAGCAGCTCGCCGCACACGCCGTCCCCAGGCCGAGGCATCGACGCAACGCCACCGTGCACCTCCACCGCGATCCCCTCCCGCCGCGCCGCGCCAGCGGCCACCGCCCGAATCGCCGCGTCCAGCTCCGCCACCTCCCCGCCGGTCTCCACTCTCACGTTCACCCGAAGCACTGCCCGGTCCGGCACGACATTGGCCGCCGAACCCGCCTCCATCACCCCGCAATTCACCGTCGCACCCCCCATCGTCCCGTTCAGCCGCGCCAACCCCACCGCAACCTCCGCCGCCGCCACCAGCGCATTCCTCCCCTTCTCAAAGTCCCGCCCAGCATGCGCCGATCGACCCCGCACCACCACAGTGTAAGTGCCCGACCCCTTTCTCCTCGAAACCATCGCCCCATCCGGATATGTCGGCTCGAAAACCAACCCCCCCACGCACCGCCCCGCACTCTCCACCAGCACGCCCCTGCTCGACGGCGACCCTATCTCCTCGTCCGGATTCAACACCACCTCCACCCCAGTCTTCCCCCCACACGCAAGATACCGCCCCAGCCCCTCCAGCAGCACCACCAGCCCGCCCTTCGCGTCAGCCACACCCGGACCATGAAGCCTCTCCCCCTCCCGCGACACCTCGCGAAACCAATGCTCCACCGGATACACCGTGTCCAGGTGAATGCTCAGCAGCACCCGCCGCGCGCTGCCACCGTTGAACACCGCCCGCACACCCGGCCCAATCGGCGCACGCTCAATCGTCCCATCTCGCCCAACGACCTCCGCCGCTTCCACCGAAAAAACCTCAACCTCCCCCCCAAGCTCCCGAAGCTCCCCCGCAGCCATCCCAGCCGCTCGGGCCACCCCCTCCACGTTGAACGTATAACTGTTAAACGCGCAATAGTCGCGCACGCGCCGGCAAAGTTGCTCAACGGACGAAGGTTGCCACATGCGCAAAGTTTAGCGCCCAACCGCGTCGCCGGCGTCCGTGCCCGAGCGTTCTTCGACTTCCCTCTTACCGTCGAATTTCGACGTCTCCCTCAGTTTGATCGACGTTCCCACGCGGGGAAGCGTGGTTCTGCCGGTTGCCCGGTTGAGGGCGGCGTACGACGTGGCCTTAACCGCCCCCGCAACCACCAGCATCACCGCCGCCGCCACCGGAGAGCCCGACCGGATCCCATCCCCCCGCTCAGCCGCCTTCCGCCCATGGATCATCGAACCAATGATGTTCTTCCGAAACCGAATCGCGCGAATCACCACCCCCAGCACGTGCGCCACCACCACCCCCATCAGCACCCACGACGCAATCTCATGCACATCATTCGCCCCCGTCACCGTAAACGACATCGCCAGGCCCATCGCCGCCATAACCAGCGGCAGCGTAGGGAAAATCCCCCTGCTCGCCCCCGGATTGTGCCCACGGTGCCTTCTGCCCCGCCCCGTCAAAACGCCCTTCTTGTGTCCCATCACCGCCCCCGGGCCGAAACGCAAACAATTCAAACCTCGCATATCGACTCCCCGCAAACCCCACACAATCCGTATCATTATCAACGTCGTAATCGTCAAGCCGATGATCGAGTGCAACTGAAACAGCGGCGAGTGGTCGC
>JBBRUM010000638.1:0-1947 GCA_038247815.1 Tepidisphaerales bacterium
GAGGTCGGGGGTGGGTTGAGGTGGCGGGCGGGTTGAGGTGGGGGGTGGGTTGAGGTGGGGGAGTGGGTTGAGGTGGGGGGTGGGTTCAGGTGCTCGTCAACGAGAAAGGCCCGGGCGCTTGGCGTCCGGGCCTTTGGGGTTTGGCAGATTGGAGCGGATCAGTCGAGGTTCATGGTGAGTAGGAACTGGGCGTTGGTGGGGGATTTCTCCAAGCGGCTTTTGAGCATCTCGATGGCTTCGACGGGGTTCATGTCGGAGAGAACTCGGCGGAGGCGGTAGACGAGTTCAAGCTCTTTGGGATCGAGTAGGAGTTCCTCGCGGCGTGTGCCCGAGCCTGCGACGTCGATCGAGGGGTAGACACGTTTTTCCACGAGCTTGCGGTCGAGGTGGAGTTCGGCGTTGCCGGTGCCCTTGAACTCTTCGAAGATGACGTCGTCCATCTTCGAATTGGTATCGACGAGGGCGGTTCCGAGGATGGTAAGCGAGCCGCCTTCTTCGAGGGCTCGGGCGGCCCCGAAGAAGCGTTTGGGCTTTTGCAGTGCGTTGGAATCCAAGCCGCCTGACATAATCTTGCCCGAAGTACCGGTTTCGTTGTTGTAGGCCCGGGCCATGCGGGTGATGGAGTCCATGAGGATGACGACGTCCTTGCCGAATTCGACGTACCGTTTGGCCATTTCGAGGACCATTTCGGTGACGGCGACGTGGCGGGACGAGGCTTCGTCGAAGGTGGAAGCGATCACCGTTCCGGCGGTGTTGCGCTTCATGTCGGTGACTTCCTCGGGGCGTTCGTCGACGAGGAGGATGAGGAGGATGGCTTCGGGGTGGTTCTTGGAGATGGCGTTGGCCATTTTTTGCATGAGGACGGTCTTGCCGGTACGGGGCGGGGCGACGATGAGCATGCGCTGACCCTTGCCGATGGGGGTCACGAGGTCGACGATGCGCATGTTCAGCTCTTTGGGATCGGTTTCGAGGTGCAGGCGTTTGCTGGGGTGATAGGGGGTCATGTCCTCGAAGTTGGCGATGGTGTGGACCTTTTCGGGGTCTTCGCCGTTGATGGCTTCGACGCGGAGGAGTGCGAAGTACCGTTCGGATTCCTTCGGGGGCCGGATCTGTCCCTGCACGACGTGGCCGTTCCGCAAGCCGAACCGGCGGATCTGTGAGGGGGATACGTAGATGTCATCCGGGCAGGGCAGGAAGTTGTATTCCGGGCTGCGGAGGAACCCGAAACCGTCTGGGAGGATTTCCAGGCAGCCTTCGCCGAACATCATTCCGGTTTTGGAGACCTTGGCTTTGAGGATTTGGAAGATCAGGTCCTGTTTTTTCAGGCCTGAGATGTCGCCCATGTCCTCTTCGGCTGCGATTTTTTGCAGTGCCGTGATGTCCATTACTTGGAGCTCTTTGATGTAGAGCTTGCCGGTTTTGACTTGTTCGTATTTTGCGTTGGTCTCGGCGTCGATGGTGGCGACGTTCTCGTGTGTGTCAGCCGACGGGGGGGGGGGTGATCTGGCGCGGCGGCGTCACCTGCCGCGGCGGCGCAACCGGGGCGGGCGCTTGTTGTACTGGCTGGCGCTGCGAGGGGTCGCGGCGAACGGGGGCGGGTGGCACGACATTGCGGACGGGGCGGACTTCTTCGACGTCGTCATCGTCGTCGAAGTCGTCGGACTCGTCATCGTCACCGTCAGATTCGCGGTCGGCGTCGTTGGAGTCGGACTCTTCGTCGTCGGCGAAGTCGTCGTTTTCGTCGTCATCGAGTTCGTCGTCGTCAAGGTCATTGGCGACTTCGGCGGGGCGTGGGGCGGGTTTGCGTGCGCCTGGGCGGGCGGGACGGTCGTTGTTTTTGAGTTCACTGGCGGCGTCGAGGGCTTCCTCGCGGGCGTCCATGGCGTCGTTGCGTGAGCGACGGGGAGCGGGGGCGTCGATTTCGGGGTCGTAGAGGGATGCTTTAGC
>JBBRUM010000639.1:0-1936 GCA_038247815.1 Tepidisphaerales bacterium
CGCTTTCTCGCCGAAGACGCCCTTGCCCTGTCCGCCACCGATCGCGGCACCGCCACCCACGTCGCCATCGAACATTTCGACTTCATCAAAAACCCCCACCCCACCCCCGCCGACCTCGAACTCCACCTCAAAAGCCTCGTCGACCGCCGCATCCTCACCCCCCGCGAAGCCGGCGCCGTCGAAACCTCCGCCTTCACCTTCCTCGCCTCCTCACCCCTGGCGCCCTACCTCTCCGGCCAACGCGGCCCACTCCACAAAGAACTCCCCATCTACCTCCCCCGCGCGCTGCCCGAGTCCGGCCTCCCCCCCCACGCTTCCCCCTCACCCCTCGACCGCCAGATGATCCGCGGCCGCATCGACCTCCTCGTCGACACCCCCCAAGGCCCCGTCATCATCGACTACAAAACCGACAACGTCTGGGGCGAGCGACTCACCGACCGCATCGCCCTCTACCAGCCTCAAGTCGCGCTTTACCGCGCCGCCGCCGAAGCGCTCCTCGGCCGCACCTGTCCCGCCATATTCCTCGCCTTCGTCCACCCCCGCGCCCGTCATATCGCCGAGCTCTAGCTGTCCCTTTAATAGACGACCCCCACGCCCCAGCTCCCCCCCGCCTCCCACGGCACGGCCTTCACGCCATACACCTTCCCCACATTCTCCGGCGTAATCACCGCTCTCGGCGGCCCCTCAGCCACCACCCGCCCGTCGTCCATCAGCACCACCCGCTCGGCCACCGCCGCCGCAAGATGCAAATTGTGACACGCCATCAGCACCATCATGTTCCGCTCCCTGCTAAGTCGGCGGAGCGTGCCCGCCATCGCAGCGGCGTGCTTGAGGTCCAGAAACGTATCGGGCTCGTCAAGCAGCAGCGCGACGGGTTCCTGCGCCAGGCACCGGGCGAGGAAAACGCGTTGTCGCTGGCCGCCGCTGAGCGTCTCGACTTCGCGCTCGGTCTCGGCTTCGAGCCCCAGGGCCATCGCCGCGTCGCGGACGACTGTTTCGTCTCGGGCGGACTCGAACCCGAGCACACCCAGATGCGGGTATCGCCCCATCGCGATGGCATCTCGGACCGTCTGCCCCGGCGTCCACAGTGGGTGCTGCGGCAGGAACGCCACGCGCTTGGCCAGCGCCTTGACGCCCCACTTGCCCACCTCCCTCCCCTCCCACCGCACCACGCCGCCGCCGGCGAGTTGCCCGAGCAGCACGCGCAGGAGCGTGCTCTTCCCGCTCCCGTTCGGCCCGACCAGCGCCACCACCTCCCCCGCCCTGCACACCACCGACACCTCGCGAAGCACCGGCCGCTTGGCATATCCAAACGTCACCCCCACCGCCTCGAGCACCGCCCGTCCCCTCTCCAGATTGACCTCCTGCTTTCCCATAAAAACCTCTCCCCCGCATTGCCTTACTGCCTCATTGCCTCACTGCCTGTCCCTCTTCTCCCCCCCAACAGTATCAAAAAGAACGGCCCCCCCAAGATCGCCGTCACCACGCCCACCGGCAAGAGCGTCGCCACCAGTTCCTGCATCGCCAGCAGTCTGCACAATCCGTCCGCCCCAGCGAGCAGCCCCGCCCCCAGCGCCGTCGCGACCGGCAACAACCGCCGCGGATCCGGCCCGACCAACATCCGACCCAAGTGCGGGCAGATCAGCCCCACAAACCCGATCGGCCCGGAAATCGCCACACCCGCCCCCACCACCACGCTCGCCGTCACCAGCGCCACCCACCTCAGCCGCTGCACCCGAACGCCCATCGACCCGGCTTCCCCGTCCGACAGCGTCGCCACCCCCAGCCCCGGCCCGACCCACATCAGCACCAGCCACCCCGCCCCCACCAGCGCCGCCGCCGTCGCAAGCTGCTCCCGCGTAAGGTTCGTCTGCATCGCCCCCACCAGCACACCCGCCACCCCACCTCCATTGGCCAGTATTTCCGGCCGGATCGA
>JBBRUM010000640.1:0-1931 GCA_038247815.1 Tepidisphaerales bacterium
CCGTACGGAGGATCGTATTCATGCCGCTGGTCGCGACGGGTTCGGCGATGCCGGTGGGGACCAAGAACTGAGCATTCGCTGCCTAAGCCGACAAAGCGCCGACCGAGAGCGCAGCCAGAGCGAGCAATTAGAGACGCGATGCAAACATGATTCTACCGTTCCAGGATGAGGAGCGACGCCAACTGGCGAGGCTCTATGTAGTTGTGAACGCGGTGCTGGGAAATAACCTACGCTACACTGAAAATATTTAGTCATAAACAACAATCCGCGCACCTTTTTAACCATGGGCGTTAACTTGGGGGGATTATTCCGGATGGATCGCTGGCGAACCCTACGAATGCGAGGTCGATGCCGAGGACTTGCTCCCGGGACGCTGGGAAGGATGAGGTGGGGTTGCCAAGGGCGTGGTGGTGCGCTGCGACGCAACTTCGAGGGGGCGCGAGGAGGTGGGGGAGGGTGGGATTGCGAGGGAAGCGGGGGTTGAGGCGGGGGTGTCAGACATTCGGCCGAAGACCATCCGACCTGCGGAAGTCTGCAATGCGGAGGTGACGGTGAACTCGACCTCTTCGTTGACGTGGTTGCGGCCCTGCTCGATGACGACCATGGTTCCGTCGTCGAGGAATCCGACGCCCTGGCCGGGCTGGTCGCCGGCTTTGACGACGCGGACGACCATCTTTTCGCCGGCGATCATGACGGGTTTGACGGCCCCGGCGAGCTGGTTGATGTTGATCACGTCGACGCCGCGCAATCCGGCGACCTTGTTGAGGTTGAGGTCGTTGGTCAGGACGCGGGCAGTGAGTTCCTTGGCGAGCAGCAAGAGTTTGGCGTCGACCTCGGAGTTGCCGGTGTCTTCGCGGGGATTGCCGTCGTAAAGCACGATATCGAGCTTGGGGTCGGATTGAAGCTTGGCGACGACATCCAAGCCGCGGCGGCCTCGGTTGCGCTTAAGCTTGTCGGAACTGTCGGCAATGTGCTGCAACTCGTCGATGACGAACCGTGGAACGACCATCTGGGATTCAATGATGCCGGTGGCGGCGATGTCTGCGATGCGGCCGTCGATCAGGACCGACGTGTCGAGCACGATCGGGCGCGGGCCACGCGTTTGCTTGGCGAACTCGACGAAAGGGATGATGAACCGGAAGTCGTCTTTTGTTTGCAGGATGAAGCTGATGGCGAGGTAGCTGGTGGTGAGCCCGACGAGCAGGTTCATGAAATCGATGATTGCTTCGCGGCGGGCGAGGAACTGCTCTCGGTCGACCTTGGCGGTGGTCTCGGCGGGAACGGTCATCTGCTGTTCTATCACCAGCCTGATGACGAACGAGAGGGCATAGGCGATGAACAGGCCCACCAACAGGCCGAAGAACGCGCCGGAGAAGACCGCCAGCTTTCGACGGGGAGACAGGATATCGACACAGACCGTGAAGACGCCCAGCGTGAGCGCCACCGCCATCACCATCCACGTAAACCGCCCTAGAAATTGGGTCGGGTGCTGGACGTAGTACCACCCGACGGCCCCCATGAGCAGGACAAAGAGTGTTCGGAGAACATGGAGAACCATGACCTTGTGCCCCGGTTGGAATGCGACCCGACGCTTGGGATTATAGGGGAAACCCGCCGGATAAGGAAATGGAAACTGGGGGGCCGGTTTACCAGTAGACCAGCGCAAAAACGGCCGCGGCGAGGAAGATTCGGTAAACGCCGAAGGGGGTGAAGCTGTACCTCCGAATGAACCCCATAAACCCTGCAATCACTACGTACGCCACGATGAAACTTATCACCGTGCCGATGGCCAGATAGAAACACTGGTGGACGGAAACGTCAGGCGAGCGGAGGAACTTGAATAGTTTGACTCCGCCCGCGCCCAGCAGTGCGGGGATGGCGAGGAAGAAGCTGAACTCGGCTGCGACGGGGCGGGAGAGGCCCATCAGCAG
>JBBRUM010000641.1:0-1930 GCA_038247815.1 Tepidisphaerales bacterium
AAGCCGAGGGGGGCGAGGTGGGTATCGGCGAGGGAGATGAGGAGCGCGGTGAGCTCAAGGGAGCGGGCGCGGAGGGCGGGCAAGCCGATCTCGTGGAAGAGCTTGAGGGAGGCGGCGAGGGCGGCGGTGGAGAGGATGGGGGGCGTGCCGATGGTGAAACGGGTGGCGGTGGGGGCCGGCTGGAGGTGGGGGGTCATGTCGAACATGACGGGGCGGTCGGAGCCGAACCAACCGGCGAGGCCGGGCGGGCGGGAAAGGTGGCGCTGGTGGACAAAGAGGAAACCGGTGCTGCCGGGGCCGGAGGAGAGGTACTTGTAGGTGCAGCCGAAGGCGAAATCGGGACCGATCGCGTGTAATTCGTGGGGAACGGCGCCGGCTGAGTGGGAGAGGTCGAAGCCGATGGTGATGTTGCGGGCTTGTGCGGCAGCGGTGAGGCGGGGGAGGTCTAGGAGCTGGCCGGTGGTGTAGACGACGGCGGGGAAGAGTGCGAGGGCGACGTCGGGGGTGAGGGCGGAGACGAGGTCGGTTTCGTCGAGGAGGCCGCCCGGGCGGGCGGGAATGCGGCGGAGGTTTTCGGGAGGCAATCCGCGCAGTTGCAGGTGGGATTGGAGGGCGTAGGAATCGGAAGGAAAGGCGAGGTCGTCGGTGAGAATCACCGAGCGGGCGGGAACTGGCTCGAAGAACGTGGCGAGGAGCTGATGGAGGTTGACGGTAGTTTGGTTGCAGACGGCGACTTCTTCGGGAAGAGCGCCCAGGAGCGGGGCGAGATCGGCTGCGATGCGAGTGGGAAGGTCCAGCCAGCCTTTTCCCGCGTCGGCATCCGACCAGCCGGAGACACCGAGGGTTTTCCAGTCGTTTAGGGCGGAGAGGACGGCGGCTTCTGTGTCAGTGGAGAGAAGGCCGAGGGAGTTGCCGTCGAGGTAGGTGACGCCGGGGGGGATGTGGAATCGGGAGCGGAGGAGGGGCCAGTCCATGGGGGAGGGTAGGGGGGGCTGTGGGGAGTTCATCGACTGTTTTGGGCTAGCATCGATTGACTTTGAGCATAGATGTAAATCTGATCCAGGCGTTTGCGAGTTTTACGGAACACTGGTCGCCGCGGGTGGCCGTTGAGCTCAATGGGCAGCAGGTAAAGGTGGTGAAGCTCCGTAACGCGTCTGATTGGCAGTTTCACAAGAGTGAGGACGAGTTGTTTCTTGTCCATCGTGGGTTGTTCGTGGTGGAGTTTCGCTAAAACGGATCGAGCTTGGCGAGGGAGATTTGTTGGTGGTTCTGAGGGGCGTTGAGCATCGCCCGGTGGCGGAGAATGAGGTGGAGGTGTTGCTCTCAGAACCGGCGAGCACACTGAACACGGGCAACGCAGTGACGAGCAGGACTGTCGCGTCGCCGAGGCGGCCGTGAGGTTGGGAACGCGGTGCTAAGCCTCCGAGTGCCGAGGTGCGCCCGTCGGACATTATCCCTCACCACAGCAGGTGTTTTTGGGCGGCGTATCTGGCGGTTAGGCGGGTTTTTAGGGGGCGGTGGCCGGGGGTATAGGTGTGGGCGGAGTGGGCGAGGGCGAGGAAGAGTTCGACCATGTGGTGGTAGTCGGAGAGGGAGATGGTTTCGGGGGCGAGGGTTTGGGTGGGGCGGTGCATGTTGTGGTAGTTGCCGAGGGGGAGGCAGACGGCGGCTGCGTGATAGCCGAAGGCGTCGTAAACGGTGGATTCGCAGGTTCCGCCGGGCATGAGAGCGCGTTGGAACTTGAAGTTGGGGCTGGATTTTTGGAGGGTTTGGGCGGTGTCGTGGAGGAAGGCGGTGAGGGAGGAGTTGAAGATGGAGGTGCGGTCGCCGACGCGGAGGATGACGCCGGCGTGTTGGGGGGCGTGGGGTTGCTCGGCTGAGCATTCGATGGCGAGGAGGAGGTCGTCGGTTTTGCGGAGGAGGGCGGATT